>JAGXIB010000190.1 GCA_024635865.1 Flavobacteriales bacterium | reverse complement strand
AGTTCCACCTCCTATATCAATAATCATGTTTCCCATTGGCTCTTCAACGTCGACCCCGATCCCAATAGCAGCTGCCATAGGCTCGTGAATTAAGTAAACGTCTTTTCCTCCAGCATGTTCTGCTGAGTCCTGAACTGCTCTTTTTTCCACTTCCGTAATTCCAGAGGGGATGCAAATAACCATTCTTAAAGAGGGTTGCATTAATTGTCGTCCAGACTTAATCATACGAATCATTCCTCTAATCATATGTTCTGCAGCGTGAAAATCTGCAATTACACCATCTCTTAAAGGCCTAACTGTTTTTATGTTTTCATGGGTTTTTCCATGCATCTGTTGCGCTTTGCGTCCAATCCCAATAATTTTATTAGTCGTACGGTCTATAGCAACAATAGAAGGTTCGTCTACAACAACTTTATCGTTTTGAATGATTAAAGTGTTAGCAGTTCCTAAATCTATTGCTATTTCTTGTGTGAACATGTTAAATAATCCCATTGTCTTATTGTATAGCTATTTGTTTTTTTAATGTTTAAAGTGTCTTGTTCCTGTAAAAACCATTGCAATTTCATTCTCATTACAATAGTCGATAGATAATTGATCTTTTATAGACCCTCCTGGTTGAACAACTGCATTTACTCCTTCTTTTCCTGCTATTTCTACACAGTCAGGGAAAGGAAAGAAAGCATCAGAAGCTAAAACAGCATCTTTTAAGTCGAAATTGAAAGATTTTGCCTTATGAATGGCTTGGTTTAAAGCATCTACTCTAGAGGTTTGTCCAGTTCCACTTGCAAGGAGCTGTTTGTTTTTAGCAAGAACTATTGTGTTTGATTTTGTATGTTTAGAAATTTTACTAGCAAACTCTAAGTCCGTAAGCTGAACGCTGGTAGGCTTCTTAGTTGTTGAGTTTACAAAGTCTTCTTTTTTATCTGTCTTGTTATCTTTCTCTTGAAATAAAACACCGTTTAATAATGTTCTAATTTGTGTTTTAGGAAATTCTACCTCTTTTTGAATTAAGATGATCCTGTTTTTTTTGCTTTTTAATAATTCAATAGCATCAGCATCATATTCTGGAGCTATTACCACCTCGCAAAATAATTTGTTAATCTCCTCTGCAGTTTCAATGTCTATGGAAGTGTTACTAATTAAAACTCCACCAAATGCTGAAACAGGATCCCCAGCTAGAGCTGCTAAGTATGCTTCCTTTAGTGTCGGCTTAATTGCTATTCCGCAAGCATTGTTGTGCTTTAGTATTGCAAAAGTAGGGCCTTCACTTTTGAATTCCTGCATTAAGTTTACCGCTGCATCGACATCAAGAAGATTGTTGTAACTCAATTCTTTCCCATGTAACTTATCAAATAACTCGTCTAACTGCCCATAAAAAACACCCTTTTGATGAGGGTTTTCTCCGTATCTTAAAACAGTTGACTCTAAAATGCTTTCTTTTAAAACACTATCATCGTTATTACTAAAATAACCAAATATTTTTGAGTCATAGTGCGATGATATATTAAAAGCTTCTTTTGCAAAATCTTTTCGTTGTCCTAAGCTCGTTTCACCTTTGTTTTCAACTAAAACTGTTAATAGTTCTTCATATTGATTTTTAGAAGAAACAATCACTACATCTTTGTAGTTTTTTGCTGCTGCTCTAATTAAAGAAATTCCTCCAATGTCAATTTTTTCAATAATTTCTGCATGATCAGCTCCAGAAGCAACAGTATCTTCAAAAGGATATAAGTCGACAATTACTAAATCTATTTCAGGGATGTCATACTCGTCAAGTTGAGCAACATCACTGTCTAAGTCTCTTCTGCTAAGAATCCCACCGAAAACCTTAGGGTGGAGTGTTTTAACTCTGCCTCCAAGAATGGAAGGATAACTTGTTAAATCTTCAACCCTCGAAACGGTTATGTTTTTCGATTCTATATAGCTTTGAGTGCCACCTGTAGAAAAAATTTCTACATTAAGTAATTCGAGCTGTTCGACTATTCTGTCTAGGTTTTCCTTGTTGAAAACAGAGATTAGTGCCTTTTTAATTCGTTTTTGCTGGCTCATTTTTTGTTGAAGCTGTATGGTATGTGTCTATAGTAATATGTAAATATAAAAACAATTTACTTAATATTGATGGGTGTTCTGGCGGTGATAAAGGCTTTGTTAACAACTAAAATCAAATGTTTATAATTACTAAAAAAAGAGTTGGGATAAAAACTACTTGGTGATAATTTTTATTAATCAAATTACAGTTGTATATTCGCGGACTTAAAATTTTTTATATATAATGGCATTAATAGGTAAAATTAGAGAAAAATCAACGCTGCTAGTCATCTTTGTGGGGTTAGGTCTACTATTGTTTATCGTACCTTTCGATAGAATATCAAGTTATTTTTATGGGACAGGAGAACAACCAATAGGTAGTATCGAAGGGACTCCAATGATGGAGTCTGACTGGCATTATAATTATAAAATAGACAGTACGATTAGTGTTTATAGACAACAATATATGCAGTCTGGTCAGGTTTTAGTTTTAGATGATCAACAGAATGAGCAGATAAAAAACAATGTATGGAGCCAATTAGTTGTTGGTGCATTATTTGGTAAGCAATTATCAGAAGTTCCACTTTCGGTTGGAAGTAAAGAGTTAAATGAAATCATGATTTATGGAGAAGAACCTTCACAAGTGATTAAAGAAATGTTTACGTATGATGGTAATTTTGCTAAAGATTCTGTAAAGCCAGGAATTGATCGTGTTTTGGTTGGAGGAAAAGGAGCTAAAGCTTGGTTGTATAGCAATGTAGAAAAGCCTATTAGATCTCAGCGTTTGAGAGATAAATATACTAAAATGGCTAAATTCGGAGCATATGCTACAACTCAAGATGCTAAACGTAAATATTTGGCAGAAAACACTAAAGCTTCTATTCGTTATGCGTTTAAAGAATTTAGTACGATTCCAGATTCTGTTGTAACAGTAGAAGATAATGATATTAGGACTTATTTCGAAGCTCATAAAAATGAAAAGAAATGGAAACAAGAAACAGAAGTAAGAACGATTGAATATGTTTCTTTTAAAATTTCACCTTCTGAGGAAGATAAGCAAAGAGCTATGGCTTCAATGGAACGTAAAAAACTAGCATTTAAAAAATCAGTAAACGATTCTTTGTTTGTTGCAAATAATGCTGCAACTCCAATAGGTGCTAATCAACAACAACAAAATCAATTTCAAATTAATTCTGTTGATGTTTTACCTACAGAACCATATAAGCCTGGTTCAGGAACGTTCTCTGTTGCTACGGATGAATTAATTACAGCAGCAGCTAAAGGAGATGTTGTAGGACCTGTTTCAGAAGGAAACAAACTACAGTTAATTAAGGTTAGAGATATCGTTACAAAAAACGAAGTTACAGTTAGACATATTTTGATAAAGGCTGATGAAGCTGACGCTATCCAGTACAAAAAGAAAAAAGCTTTTGCTGATAGTTTATTGAGAGTTTTAAGAGCTGACCGTTCTAAGTTTGTAGATTTCGTTTATAAATATTCGGAAGATCCAGGTTCAAACCAACCAGGTAAAGACGGAGAATATACTTTTGATAAAGAAATTAATTTTGTTCAAGAATATAAAGACTTTGGGTTTAATAAGCCGGTTGGAACAATGGAAATTGTAAAGACGTCTTTTGGATTCCATATTATGGAGAACTTGAGAAGAGGTGATAATGAATACAAGATGATTGCAATCGTTGATGCTAATGTTAAGCCAAGTAAAGTAACAAGGGATTTAGTTTATACAGAAATAGTAGATGGTTTTTATACTAAGTCAAAGGAGCTAGGTTTTGAAAAAGCGGCTGAAGAATTGAATAAAGAAGTAAAGACTGCAGAGAATGTTAGAATAGAAAGTCCTTTTATTGGAGAATTAGGAAAAAACATGCCACTTATTAAATGGAACTTCAACCATGAAGTAGGAAGTATTTCTGATCCAGAATTTGTTTCTGACGAACTATTAGCAATTACCTCTTTAAAAAGTGAAGCTCATGAAGGAGCTCCTTCTTTTGAAGGTACAAAAGAGTTAATGAAACCTTACGTTTTAAAAGAGAAAAAAGCAGCGTATTTATTAACTAAGATTGGTTCAGCGACTTCGGTTGACGATGTTGCTAAAGCGATAGATGTTACAGCTGAGTCAGCAGAGGTAAATTTAGGGATGAACAACTTACCTGGTATAGCAGGAGCTAAAGAGCCAGAAGTGATGGGAACTATTTTTGCTACAGAGGGAGGAACAACAACTAAGCCTATTCAAGGGTACAACGGACTATATGTTATTGAAGTTACAACGAAGACAGCTGCTAGTGTTGCTGAAAATCAAGACTTCAGTGCTGAGAAAGGAACCCTTTTAGGAGAATTAAGAGCTAATGTTGAAGCTAAACTAATCGAATCTTTAGCAAAGGCTGCTGATTTTAAAGATTGGAGAATGAAACAACAAATATTAAATAGAGATTAAATTTTTACGATAATTTAAAAAAGGAAGATTGAATATTCAGTCTTCCTTTTTTTTTGACTTTTTTTACGATAACTTTAAGCTTCATAAAAGAACAACAATGAACATTCAAAATTATATAGGAGGAGCGTTAGTAAACCCTTCAAGTAATCTTTTTTTAGATAATTTTAATCCCGCAATAGGGAAAGTCTACAGTTATATTCCAAATTCAGAAAAAGAAGACATTCAAAATGCTTATAAAGCAGCTAAAAATGCTTTTTCCGCTTGGAGTAAAACGAGCAAAGAAGGTCGTTTTAAAGTGATGATGCGAATAGCAGAGTTAATTGAAGAACGTCACGATGAGTTAGCTTTGGCAGAATCAATAGATAATGGTAAGCCTGTTAAATTAGCACAACAAGTTGATATTCCAAGAGCAGCAAGTAATATTCGTTTCTTCGCTACTGCAATTTTACATTTTGCTTCAGAAAGTCATGACATGGATGGTGTCGCAATTAATTATACGTTAAGAAAACCAATAGGAGTGGTCGGTTGTATTTCCCCTTGGAATCTTCCTTTATACCTATTTACATGGAAAATAGCACCAGCTTTAGCAGCTGGGAATACAGTGATAGCTAAGCCTTCTGAGATTACTCCAATGACCGCTTATTTATTTTCCAAAATTTGTATTGAAGCAGGTCTTCCAGCAGGTGTTTTAAATATTGTACATGGATTAGGAGTAAAAGTAGGAGCTGCTATTACAGAGCACCCTGGAATCAAAGCGATTTCTTTTACTGGAGGAACAGAAACAGGTAAAGCAATAGCTAAAGTTGCAGCTCCCATGTTCAAGAAATTAAGCTTAGAGTTAGGAGGAAAAAATCCGAATGTGATTTTTGCTGACTGTGATTTTGACAATGCCTTGAGAACTTCAGTAATGTCATCATTTGCTAATCAAGGACAGATTTGTTTATGTGGATCTCGTATTTTTGTTGAGCGTCCAATTTATGAAAAGTTTAAAACTGCTTTTGTAGAAAAAGTAAGTAAGTTAAAAGTTGGTGACCCCAATGATTCCAACTCTAATTTAGGGGCACTAGTTTCAAAACAACATTTAGAAAAAGTGTTGGGCTATATCAATTTGGCAAAAGAAGAAGGCGGAACTATTTTAACAGGAGGGAACCAAATCCATTTAGAAGGAAAATTAGCCAACGGAAATTACTTAGCTCCAACTGTTATTGAAGGATTGTCTTTTGATTGTAGAACAAACCAAGAAGAGATTTTTGGTCCAGTTGTAACGATTATGCCTTTTGACACAGAGGAAGAAGTGCTTTCTTATGCAAATAGTACACAATACGGTTTAGCTGCGACTGTTTGGACACAGGATGTAACTAAAGCGAACAGAATGGCGGCTAATTTAGAGTCTGGTATTGTTTGGGTAAACTGTTGGTTAGTTAGGGACTTAAGAACTCCTTTTGGAGGAGTGAAAAATAGCGGCGTTGGAAGAGAAGGAGGGTTTAACGCATTGAACTTCTTTACAGAGCAGACCAACGTTTGTGTGAAGTTGTAAGGTTGCAAGAGGGGGAGTAGTGACATCCTTTTTTTTTAGTTGGTTCTCGATACATTTTTATAGAAATTAAAAACACTCGAACTGACTAAAAAAAAGATAAAGCGAATGACCCGACCTTTTTTAATAAAAAGGACTTGCTCAAAAACACTTTTAAGAGAAGGATAGCGTTAAGTAAAATAGATTAAGTAATTTTGTAAAAAAGAAATGATGACCAAGAAAACAGCGAAAGAAACAATAGCGATTCAGACAAAGTTAGTTATGCCTAATGATACTAACCCAATGGAAACATTGTTTGGTGGTCAATTGATGGCTTGGATGGATGAGTTGGCTAGTATTTCAGCATTTAGGCATTCAGGTAGAATTTGTGTTACTGCATCTATCAATAACGTTTCTTTTGATCATCCTATTATTTCTGGAGACTTTGTTACTTTAGAAGCCAAAGTGTCAAGAGCATTTAAATCTTCAATGGAAATATTCGTTGATGTGTCTGTTGAAGATGCTGATAGAAATATAACAAAATGTAATGAGGCAATTTTTGTTTTTGTGGCGTTAGATGAAAATAAGAAACCCATTCAAATTCCAGAGTTAGTCCCAGAAACAGAGCTAGAAAAAAAGCGCTATGACTCTGCATTGAGACGTAAACAATTAAGCTTAGTACTAGCAGGAAGAATGAAACCTTCTGAAGCAACAGAGTTACAATCCCTTTTTGAATAAGAATAACCTATATTTAACTATGACTTCGAAAGAGTGTATAAAAATATTTAACCAATCGATTAACGACTACCATCTAAAAGATAGTGTTGAAACAGCAATTGATAACCCTTTTGAAGAAGGTAAGATTGAAGCGTTACTCTATTTGAAAAATTGGGTGGATACTGTACAATGGCACTATGAAGATATTATTAGAGATCCAGAAATAAACCCGATTGCAGGAATGCAATTGAAAAGAAAAATAGACAAGTCGAATCAACATCGTACTGATCTGGTTGAAAAAATAGATGATTTTTATATGGAGCAATTTAAGGCTGTAGATGTTAGTCAAGATGCTAATTTAAACACCGAGAGCCCTGCTTGGGTAATTGACCGATTATCTATCTTATGTTTGAAAATTTACCACATGCAAGAGCAAGTAGATCGAGCAGAAGTAACAGAAGTTCATAAGTTACAGTGTGAAAACAAACTAGCAGTTTTAAAAGAACAAGAAGTAGACCTTTCTGTTTCTTTCGACCAGTTGCTCGAAGACTTTGCTAAAGGAACAAAAAGAATTAAAGTTTATCGACAAATGAAAATGTATAATGATACCGATTTGAATCCAGTATTATACAAAAATAAATAACCGATTATTAAATAAATAGTTAAAGACAATCATTAATTTTGTAACATGCAACAGAAACAAACACCAGCAATAATTTTATTAAAAGACGGCACTGTTTTTAAAGGGTTAGCTTGTGGTAAAATTGGTACTACAACAGGAGAAATCGCCTTTAATACTGGGATGACAGGTTATCAAGAGATTTTTACAGATCCTTCCTATTCGGGGCAAATCATAGTCATGGCAGCTGCACACATAGGAAATTATGGGGTAGAAGCATCGGAAGTTGAATCTGAGGGTTGTAAAATAAAAGGTTTAGTAACGAAGAAGTTCTCTACGGTTAATTCTCGATACAGAGAGACCGATACATTACAAAATTATTTAGAACAAGATGGTGTTGTAGGAATTATGGATGTTGATACCAGAGCTTTGGTTAGGCACATTAGAGATAATGGAGCTCAAAATGCAATTATATCTTCAGAGACAACAGATATTAATGCTTTAAAGGATCAACTAGATCAAATCCCCTCTATGAAAGGGATGGAGTTAGCCTCTTCTGTTTCTACTAAAGAACCTTATACCGTCGGAGAAGATTCTTCAAAATACAAAGTGGCGCTATTAGATTTTGGAGTAAAGAAAAACATAGTCCGATCATTAGTAGCAAGGGATTGTTTTGTTAAGGTGTTTCCTTATGATACTTCTTTTGACGTAATTAAAAACTTTTCTCCTGATGGAATTCTACTTTCTAACGGACCTGGAGATCCAGAACCATTGACTGAGGTTATTGCTACTGTTGGGCAACTAGTAGAAGCGAATTATCCGATTTTTGGAATTTGTTTAGGTCATCAAATCTTAGCATTAAGTCAAGGTTTAACGACCGAAAAAATGCATAATGGACACCGTGGAATAAATCATCCGATTAAGAATTTAGTTTCTGGTAAAAGCGAAATAACTTCTCAAAATCATGGTTTTGTAGTTAGAATGCAAGAAGCCATTGAGCATGAAAATATAACCGTTACTCATCAACACTTGAATGATGATACATTAGCAGGAATTACGATCAATAATAGAAACGCTTTTTCAGTACAATATCATCCAGAAGCTTCACCGGGACCTCACGACTCAAGGTATTTATTTGATCAGTTTATTACAAATATTAATAATAACTAAACCCAATTATAAATGTCATATATAGCAAAAATTAGTGCAAGACAAATTTTAGATTCAAGAGGTAACCCAACGTTGGAAGTAGAAGTTTTTACTGACGGTGGAGCTATTGGCCGAGCTGCTGTTCCTTCTGGAGCATCAACTGGAATTCATGAAGCGGTAGAGTTAAGAGACAACGATAAAGGAATTTATAATGGAAAAGGAGTCTTAAAAGCAATTGATAATGTTAACTCTATTTTAAACGATGAGCTAAATGGAGGTTATATTTTTGAGCAAAATTTAATTGATCGTGTAATGATCTCTTTAGATGGGACAGAGAATAAGTCTAAATTGGGAGCTAATGCTATTTTGGGAGTATCTATGGCTGTTGCAAAAGCAGCAGCAGAAACAATAGGACAACCATTGTATAGGTATATTGGAGGAGTAAATGCAAATACATTACCCGTACCAATGATGAATATCTTAAATGGAGGTTCACATGCAGATAATAAAATAGACATTCAAGAGTTTATGGTGATGCCATTTGGAGCCGAATCGTTTAGCGAAGGGTTAAGAATGGGAACTGAGATTTTTCATAACTTAAAAGAGGTCTTGAAAAGTAAAGGAATGAGTACAAATGTTGGAGATGAAGGAGGTTTTGCACCGAATTTAGGTTCCAACGAAGAAGCAATTGAAGTAGTTTTGCAAGCGATTGAAAAAGCTGGGTATAAACCAGGAGAAGATGTTCATATTGCTTTAGATGCTGCAGCTTCGGAGTTTTATAATAAAGAAGATAAAAAATACCACTTCGAATCTACCGGAGATGTTTTAACTTCAGATGACATGGTAAACTTCTGGGCAGATTGGAAATCTAAATATCCTATAATCTCTATAGAAGATGGATTAGACGAAGACGACTGGTCTGGATGGAAAAAAATGACAAAGCGTTTAGGAGATAAAGTTCAAATTGTAGGAGATGACTTATTCGTTACTAATGTAAAGCGACTACAAAAAGGAATAGATTCACAGACAGCAAATTCTATTTTGGTTAAAGTAAATCAAATAGGAACACTAACAGAAACTATTAATGCTGTTAACTTAGCAACTAAGAATAGTTATACTTCAGTAATGAGTCATCGTTCTGGAGAGACAGAAGATACAACAATTGCAGATTTAGCAGTAGCTTTAAATACAGGACAAATCAAAACAGGTTCTGCATCTCGTTCTGATCGTGTTGCTAAATACAATCAGTTGTTAAGAATAGAACAAGAATTAGGTAAAATGGCTTACTATCCTGGAAAGAATTTTAAGTTTTTGTAGGAAGTAAGTTAATAGAAAAGCGGCTCAGTAGTTCAACTGGATAGAATGGCAGATTTCGGCTCTGTTGGTTGGGGGTTCGAATCCCTCCTGGGTCACTAAGAGTAAAATCCAAGCACTATGTGCTTGGATTTTTTTGTTTTTACTTTGAGCTGAATTTCATCAATGATATACCTATACAATATGGAGTTTTTTTAAGACCTTCTAAACCAAAAGGCTCAAACAGAACAATATCATTAAATACAACATCACATTAGTTATTATTTAGATGTTCTAGGGTTGATAAACTTACAATTTTTGCCAAAAGATATAAGCATTAAATTTAGAGATGCTTTTAACCCTATGTAAGTTTAATGTTTACTTTTTCAATACTTCTAAACTTTTTTCAATCTTATTAAGGTTAGCGTTCATTTGAGACATTAAAGAATCAGTCGTGTTTAAATCTTTTTCCCAATCTTGTTGAACAATATTATTAATCT
>JAGXIB010000189.1 GCA_024635865.1 Flavobacteriales bacterium | reverse complement strand
TATGACTCGGACTGTCCCCAATAAATTCGATGAGTTTATTATAAACATGAATAGCTGAATCAACTCTATTTTGTTTTAGGTGAATTATTCCAGTATAATTAGCCACGAAAATTTTTAAGTTAGTATCGGGTGTAACTTCTAATTGAGCTTGCGCTTTCTTATTAAATAAGGTAGCATTTTCATAATCTTCTATTTTTGTATTTTGAAGAGTAAGTTCATGAAACGATTTTGCAAGAGTTGTATCTTTTTGGTTTTGAAGTATACTTTTTATAGAGTCTATCTGTGCATTTTGACTTAAAACAGAAAAAGATATAATCGATAGTATAAAAAGGAGAAATTTCGGCATTTTTTAAATTTTAAATCCAATTAAAGATACATCATCAAGCTGTTCTTGTTCCCCTTTCCAATTGATGAATTCATTATTTAAATCTTTTCTTTGTTCCTCTAATTCTAGGTTAACAAGACTGATTAATTTATTACGTAAAGTAGGGTAGTAGTACTTCTTGCCTTTAGATCCTCCTTTTTGATCAGGAAAACCGTCTGTAGAAATATAAAATGAATCATTTTTTTGTAATAAAATTTCATGTTGTTGAAACATGGTTGAGTCATTACTTCCAAGTTGAAACTTTTGACCTTTATATTCAGTTAAGCTTCCATTTCTAATGTGGTAAAGTGGTATGTGAGTTCCAGCATATGTTAGCTTACCTTCTTCTAACAAACAAATAGCTATGTCTAATCCATGTTTAGAAGAATTTCCATTTTCAATGTTGAGCCTTTTTTGTAATCTAAGATGAAGTTGTTCTAATATCGTTAATAGACTGTCTATTCCTTCGGCAATTATCTGATTTAAGATATTCAAACTTATTAATGTCATAAATGCTCCAGGAACACCATGTCCTGTGCAGTCTCCAAGTGCTATTATCTTTTTGTCTTTAAGCTTACTTACCCAGTAAAAGTCACCGCTTACAATATCTTTGGGTTTAAAGAGTATAAAATTATTGGGTATCACTTTATTTACTTCCAATAAAGACGGGAAAGCTGCTTTTTGTATGTTACGAGCATAGTTAATACTGTCTTCCGTCGCTTGTTTTTCTTTTTCGATGACTTGTTTTTGTTTATCTATGGTCTCTTTTTGTTTTTTTGTTAACTTCCATCTTCTAATAATTACAATTAGAAAGAATCCAACCAAGAAAATGCTAACGACTACAGACCAAATAATGTATAGTTGTTTTCTTTGATCGTTTTTAGCAATTAGCTGCTTTTTTTCATTTTCACGATTAATTTGATCTATTTCTGTTTTATACTTTAAATCTTCAATTTCTTGTGTTTTAATAAACTCCAATTCTGCTTGCTTCTTCCCAAATTCTTTAAAGTTTTCTCTCGCTTTTAAAGTATCATTTAACCGGGCTGATTCTTCACTCCATTCTAGAGCTAATTTTAAATTATTTATTTTTTTATAACTTTCTTTTAACCCTTCTGAAGCTTCTATCATTGGGTTTATTGAATATAGGTCCAATTCATCATAGGTTAAAGAATACAATTTAATAGCTTTAGCGTATTGTTTTTGATAAAAATATACTTTTGCTATTTTATTGTTTATATCTCGCATAGGAGCATTTTGGTTGATTAATATCTTTTTAGAATCAAGATAGTATGTCAATGCGGTCGTCAATAACTCTTCATTTGATAGTAAGTTCAGTTCATTCTTTTTCTTGTCTGACTGATCAGAGATCTCATATAATTTTAAATAGCACTTAGCAATTCCTTCTTGAGCTGAGGCATAGGAAATAGAATCATTTTGACTTAAAGCATAATCTTGCGCTTTTCTATAGGTATTGATTGCATCTTGAAACTCTTCATGGTACCTAAAAATATTGGCTAGATTATAATTTACAGTAAATAAACCCTTAAAATTATCTTGTTTTTTATAAATAACTTCAGCTTTATTTAGATAGATCCTAGCAAGGCTGTCATCTTCTTCTGAAATATATATATTCCCAATGTTGTTGTAAAGTGTACTTAAAGCCCCCTCTAATTCTAGGAATTTCGCACTTTTCACTCCTTGTAAAAAAAAATCTAGCGCCTCACTGTTTTTGTTTGTGTTGGCATTGATTACACCTAAAGAAACATAGATAGATAGAAAATGTCTCTGCTTACTTGAATCTGAAATAGTTGACTGAGGTAGTTCTTTTGTTAGTTTTTGTAAAAGGGAATCTGCTTTTTTATATTCAGCATTCCTTGCAAGAATAATAGCTTCTAATTCTTTGTTTTTATAATAGACCTCTATAAGGTTTCCACTTTTATTTAGTGATTTTGTATTATATTTTGATGCAGAGTCCAGTTGATTACGGCGACTATAAAATTGTGCCATCCTATAAAAAGTATATGCTTTTACAGAGTCGGAAGAACTTTGTTCGGCAACATTATATAAGCTGTCTATGTTTTGTCCAAAATTAGTTAGGAACAAAAAGCATAAAAATATGGTAGGTATTATCTTTAACATCTTTCTATATTTTAAATCCAATGATAGAAACATCATCAAGTTGTTCTTGACTCCCTTTCCATTCCATAAATTCTTTAGTTAAGTTTATTCTCTGTTCATCTAACTCTAAATTAACAATACTAGTTAATTTTTCTCGAAGAACAGGGTAAAAGTATTTTTTTCCTTTTTGCCCCCCTTTTTGGTCTGGGAATCCATCTGTTGAAATATAAAAAGTGTCATTTTCTTGTGTCAATATTTCATGCTGTTGAAATAAAATAGAATCACTACTTCCTAGCTGAAATCTTTGCCCTTTAAACTCTATTAACCTTCCACTTCTGAGATAATATAATGGGATGTGAGTTCCAGAAAAGGTTAGTTTATTAGCTTCAATCATACATATAGCAATGTCTAATCCATGTTTTGAGGTTTTACTTAATCTCTTTTGAAGCCTCAGGTGAAGTTGCTCCATAATGTCTTTTGGAGTACTTATTTTATCTGCTATAATTTGGTTTAGAATGTTCAAACTAATTAATGTCATAAATGCACCTGGTACTCCATGTCCTGTGCAATCGGCAAGTGCTATAAATTTTTTATTTTCTACTTGGCTCGCCCAATAAAAATCTCCACTTACGATGTCTTTGGGCTTAAATAAAATAAAGTTTTTAGGAATGAGTTGATTTATAAAGATTAAAGAAGGAAAAGCTACTTTTTGAATTTTTTTAGCATAGTTTATACTATCCTCTTTTGAGTGCATTTCTTTTTCTATTACCTCTTTTTGAAGATGAATTGTTTCTTTCTGTGCACTTGTTATTTTCCATCTCCTAATCATTATCACTAAAAATAAACTTATTAATACCAAGCCAGTAGCAATCGTCCAAATAATATATAGCTGTTTTCTTTGTTCATTATTAGCAATAATTTGCTTTTTTTCATTTTTAAAATTCAATTGCTCTATCTCTGTTTTATGTTTTAAATCTTCAATTTCTAGTGTTTTAATAAAAGTTAACTCAGCTTGTCTTTTACCAATTTCTTTTTGATTATTTTTATTATTTAAGGAGTCTTTTAGTACAAGAAATGTTTCATGCCATATTAACGCATTTTTAAAATCTTTAGAATTTTTGTAGACTTCATAGATTCCTTCGGCAGAATTTTTACTAATGGCAATGTTCTTTCCTTCAGAAATTGAATAAGCTTTTAAGTAATATTTAATGGCTGCTTTATCCTTGTTTTGGTTTACTAGTACAGTAGCCATGGAATTATAAGCGTGTGGAATGTAGTGAACTTCATTATCGATTCTAGCAATTCTATCGCTTTTGATTCATGCTGTAATGCTTTTTCAAGAAAATCATTTTTATTTAATAGAGAAAGTTCTTTTTTAGAGAAATACTTTAGAGAGTCAGTATCAAAATCTGCTAATTCTAAATAAGTATTACCAATAGAAATATTACATAAAGCAATACCGATTATATCATTTGCTTTTTCAGCATAGTCTTGACTCTTTTTCAGCATGTCTATTTCAGTTTGATAATCTTTCTTCTTGTTATAAATTTGAGAAAGATTATAGTAACTAACTCCTAAACTATATGCTGAGTTTTCCTTTTCTTTAATTTTTATCGATTTTAAATTATATTCAATCGCTTCATCAAAATCTCCAGTTTTTTGATAGATAGAGGCAATATTACCTAATCCTATTGCGTAATTGATATCATTTCCTTGATGCTTAGCTAATTGCATTGATTTTGTATGGTATTCCAATGCTTTACCGTAATTAGAGTAATAGTCATAGATGTTACCCATAGAAGAGTAAATGGGACTCATAAATTGATCTTTTTCTGAATCTGTAAAATCTTTATTACTCAAACTTTCTTCTATTTCACTATATATGGCTAAAGCTTCTTCATTTTCAGAATTAAAGACGTGAATGTTAGCTCTTCCATACTTTGCTTTTGTAGCACCTATAAAATAATTGGCTTTTTCAGAAAGTGATAATGTTAAATCGAGTTTTGCTATCGCATCATTATATTTTCCTATGTTGATTAACTCTGATGCAATTTCATAATGAATGCTAATTATTGTGGTGTCATCCTTTAGGTCAGTGTTTTTTAGCTCAATTTTTAATGAATCTAAAATCTTATTTTGACTTTTAGCTGAGAACGTTAATAATACTAACGCAATAAAAATATAACAACTTTCTTTCATTTATAAAAATTGAAGAGGCAATCTACTAATTTTTGAATTCATAAGCAACACCAATCTGAAATGCTTGAGCAACAGTCCAATGGGTCCTTAATAAAAAAGTAGTTTTTATTTTCGGAGATAGGTAGTAGCTAATATTTAGTCTTTGGAAAGATATCCCATCATTTTTATACTCATCATAAACATATCCTCCAATATCTATTCCTAAAATTAATTGATTTAAGACCCACTGTTTTCCTACGAACAGACCTCCTTGAAAAGCAGAGAAAGATGAATTGTAGAATTGAATACTAGGATTGTAGGTTATATCAATTCCTCCAACATAGTTCCTTTTTTTATTTTTATTTAGTATGGCATAAACATTTAGCGTATTTATGGCGTACTTTTTATACTTGTAT
Organism: Flavobacteriales bacterium; assembly: GCA_024635865.1. Classification (GTDB taxonomy): domain Bacteria; phylum Bacteroidota; class Bacteroidia; order Flavobacteriales_D; family Parvicellaceae; genus S010-51. The sequence continues at coordinate 3,235 of JAGXIB010000189.1, read as the reverse complement.
TGAAAGTTTTCTCTAAAACCTGTTCTTAAAGCGATTCCGTAAGACCATTTAGGTTTTGATACAGATGGGTTTACTTTTGGTGTAGCAATGTTCTTTTTCTCAGAATAAATAGAGTAACCTAGGTTTAAACTTAAGAAATTTAAACCCAAATTAGGTGCTTGTAAAGATCCGTTAGAAAAGTGAGTTAGACCTCCAGAAAGAAATAAAGCATGTTGATTAAATTTAAAGTTTTTTTGAATATGAAAGATTACGTTAGCATTTAAGTGACTACTAATGGCTATATTTTTATTGTTAGTATTTGGGTTGTATATTTTTTCAACATAGGCACCACCAAAACCAATTTTAAACTTAAGCGTTGAATCTTTTTTTCTTATTCTTAGTGCAGTAAAGCCATATAACCCGGTAATGCTTCCAATGGCACTTTTATTCCCTGAATTTATATGGTTAATACCAATCCCAAAACATGGAGAATAGCTAGAGTACTTGGCATAACTTATGTCGCTAATGAATGCTTTTCTTTTTGGAAGGTGGTTTATTCTTTGTAAATGGCCCATTAGTAAACCTCCTCCAATATTTCCATTTATTACGTGGTGGGTATAGTTTTGTCCATACATAACTGGAGTTAAAAATAGAAAAAATATGTAAGGTAATATTTTATTCATTTATCTAATTAAACTAAAGGATCCAGTGTAAGTTTTTTCGTTTTCTACGATGTAGAAATAAGTTCCTTCTGATAGAATTGCTCCATTTTTTGTTTTTCCGCTCCAGTTGTTTAAGTATCTATCAGCTTTGAATATGTTGTTCCCCCATCTATCAAATATTTTTAGGCTGGTTTGATCTGTTAGGTTAGCAATATAGAAAAAATCATTTTTACTGTCATCATTTGGTGTAAACACATTTGGAATAACCAGGGGTAAATTTTGGTCTGTTATTGTAAAAACTTCACAATAAGAATCAGAGCATCCATATTGAGTAGAAACAACTAAGCAGACATTGTATGTTCCGTTATTTTCATAGCTTATTATTGGGTTTGTTTCTGAAATGTTTAATCCATTATCCAAATCATAATTCCAGGAATTAACATCAAGACTAGAGTTATTTGTTATTGTTATTAATTCATTGGTAAAGTAATTATTAGAAGTGGTATTGTAATTAGCAGTTGGAAAACTGTATGCATTGATTAAAAAAGAAATAGAATCTTTACAGTTGTTACTATCTGATACAATTAACTGATAAGTTCCTCCAGCTAAGTTTTCTAGGCTTAGGTTGGTTGTATTATTACTCCAATTATAGCTATAAGGAGCGGTACCATCTGTAACTATTAAGTTGTCAATTGCTCCATTAGACTGGTCACAAGTTTCTGGAGAAAGCAAAATAGATGAAGTATCTATGCTAGGACCAGATTCATTAATTATTATAAAGGTTTGTGATGTGTCAGTACAGCCATAGATATCAGAGACAACTAACTCATAGTTTCCAGCAGTTAGATTTTGTAAATTTAATGAGGAGTTAGCCCCATTCCATTCATAAGTATAAGGAATAGTTCCATTCATGATACTAATATTTGAAATGGCCCCATTTGATAAGCCGCAATTTTCGTTTTCTAATACTTGATTAGAGCTGTTAATAATTGGTCCTAACTCATTAAATAATTCAAAGTCTCCAACTTTTAATCCACAACCATTATCATCTGTTACAATTAACTCATAATTTCCGCTAGAAATACCATTTAAAGATAAGCTAGTGGAAGAGGTTCCATTCCAGTCGTATATTAAAGGTTGAATCCCTCCATTTAAAATAATTCCATCGATACTTCCATCGCTTTGATTACAATGCTCATTTACCAAGACTATATTTGAAGTGTCGATAGTAAAAGAAGAGCCTAAAACAACTTGGACTGAAACAGATGTATTGCCCGGACATATTCCAACATGAAAAGTAGTATCTGAAGTTATTGCGCTGGTAGAAAATGAATTTCCCATGTTAATCATATTATAATTATTATCGTACCATATAATAGCTGAGCCACTAGCTAAAGTGGCGTTTGTTGTTGCTGTTAAAATAGTATTATCTCCATAGCAAACAGTATCATTTAGTGCTGATATGTCGTTTAAATAGATTGGATTAATATTAGTAAGGCCATTTCCACCACTAGTGGCTCCATTAGGTGGGAACTCACTTAAAGCGTTTGAATTGGTGACTCCATTGACTCCTCCTGTAACTGATAGTAAGGCTGAGCTAGTTGGTAAAGAGATATAACCACCTCCACCACCACCACCTGGACCTTCAGCTTCATTGATTAATTGTAAAAATAAATTCCCTCTTTGTAATACTTGATTTCCGCCATTCCCTCCGTTAGCATTTATAGCGATACCACCAATAGAAGCTCCATTAGTATGATCAATTTTTATAGTTCCACCTGCTCCAGCACCTCCAGCACCATCATTTCCAGCAAAACTAAAAATTGGTGGGCTATTGGTGAAAACATTCTGTCCATCGACACCATTAGACTCTATTTTACCTGAACCATTAATATCTCCATGGACTTTCAACAAAATAAGACCTCCAGCGTTTCCTCCGCTTGCTCCTTGATTTTCACTATCGTTTAGTTCTCCTGCACCGCCACCACCACCAAAAAATAATTTATTTAGTGAATAATCTAAAGGTCTACCCCCTAATCCTCCGTCATTTTGTCTTGAGTCACCTCCCCAACTTAAATCGTTTGGAGGAGTATTGTTTGCATTTTGGTTATTATCAGAGTAGGTATATCCTCCTCGTCCACCACCAGAAGAGCTAATGTTTGAAATAGAAGGAGATTCTAGTCCCCAAGCTGTGTTGTATGTTTGGTCAGGAGTTCCAACTCCATTATTCCAGTTAGCGATATCTCCAGAATTCGCCCCGCCTCCTCCGCCAGCGTTATGAGAAGTGCTTCCGCCACCTGCATTGGCAGCAGCTCCTCGACCATATTGTCCTCCCATAGGAGTATAGTCGTTGGTGTATCCTGCTATGCCTTCTCCTTTCATTCCTCCATGGGTAGGATCGATAGTGGCAAATTCTCCAGCTCCAAGTATGTTACTTCTTAGAGAGGCTACTCCTCCTCTAAAACCTAAACCAGAGGCATTAATTACTCCATTTGAATTTAGAGTTAAATCTCCATCAATTTCTATTGCTAAAATTCCCCCCGTTGTTCCGTTCCATTGTTCAGTAATGATAGAGTTATTTACAATAAGTGACT
>JAGXIB010000188.1 GCA_024635865.1 Flavobacteriales bacterium | reverse complement strand
CGTTTGAGTAGTAATGGTTTTCAAATAAGTTTTCGAACTCACCCTCTCCATAGGTACTATTGAGATAAGAAGAAAATTGTTGAACATGAATTTCGTTTGTATTGCTTAACAAAAAAATACGATAATTATTTTTTAGCGCTTTTAACAACTCTACTCTAGCCATTGGTAAGTCTAACAACATTTTATTCCAAGCTAAGTCTAATTCCGCATCGCTTGTGTTAGGGATAAACTGCTTTAGATAGCTTCTAAATTTAGTAGCACTTAATTCTCCTATCTCAAAAGAATCAAATACCTTGTTCTGTTTTGCTTGTGAATAGACGACATCAAAATTTTTGATCCCTAGCTCTATAAACGCTTCAGAAGTTAATTTATAGTTGATGTTTAAAATAACACCTCCAAGATCGAAAATAATGTTTTTAATTTTTTTTTGACTTTTCATGTAAAACTGTTGCGTATATGAATACAAATATGTAAAATTGCACTCGCAAAACAAAATATATTTTTGTTTTCGGGCCCTTAGCTCAGCTGGTTAGAGCACCTGACTCATAATCAGGGGGTCGATGGTTCGAGCCCATCAGGGCCCACCTAGTGAAATCAAGGCTTTACAGAAATGTAAAGCCTTTTTTGTTTCTTGCGGTTTACATAAAGATTAAAAGTTATTTATTGATTTTCCACTAGACGTGAATGTGTTTTCATTAGACATATTGTAGAAATAAATCACACTTACACCCTTAACTTAAAAATCTAAACTGCTGTTTTTCAGCAAATTGACTTTCGGGATCCTTTTTTGACCTCTATTAAATGTTCTCAGGAACAAAAAAATAATTATTAATATAAAAAACATAAAACAATGAGTAGTTTAAAAGACCAAGTAAAAGGAGAATGGAACCAAGTAGTAGGAAAAGTGAAGCAAGAATATGCTGAGCTAACTGAAGATGATATGAAAATGGCAGAAGGAAAGAAAGAAGAGTTTATTGGTAAAATTCAAGAGAAAACTGGAAAAGCCAAAAGTGAAATTATAGACTTTATAGAAAGCCTGTAAAAAATTAGAGTACAGACAAAGAAATGTATTACCGTTAGAAGAAAATGAAATATACTAAAGCCAAATAGGAGTAAAGACAATACTCTTCCTTAAGACTAAGTAGGATCATGATTTTCTAAAACAAATAAAACAAAAGACGAGGCCGTTAATATAGCCCCGTCTTTTTTCATTTATATTTGCACCATGAGTCCATCTTCTATGATCTATATCATGTTAATATTCTCAATCATCTGTTTGATTTTGGTAATTTATTACATGTATAAAACTTCTCAGCTGAACTTGAAAAGAAATAGAAATAAATTTTCTAAACTATTTGAAAGTTCAAATGATCTAATTTTAATCTTAGACAATGAGTTAAAGGTTATTAATTCAAATGAGAGCGCTAAAAAAACATTTGGTGAAAAATTAAAAAGCAATGCCCCTTTCACGAAGTTCTTTGATGCGGAGTCTCAAAAAAAAATGACCGCTAAAATTGATGCTGAGGGGTCATTTACTAATGACATAATTATAAAAATATCAGACTTAAACAATAGAACAGTTTCCTACGCAGCCTCATTGGTAAAATGGCATAAAAAAAGACAAAATCAATACGGACTAACGCTTAAAGATCTGAGCACAAAACTGCTTCACGATTCGGAAGAGCAATTAATAAATGAGATTTATAGAATAAGTGGCGATAAGGATGATCAATTCTCTTTTCTAGAGGCAATATTATTGACTATCTGTAAAACTTATTTTTTTGACTTTGGACAAGTATGGGTAAAAAATAGAAATCAAATTTTTTACCTTTCGAATGACTTAAACTCTGGAAAAATAAATTTTGAGAAGTATACCAGCAACGCCAATGATGCCCAAACTAAAAAAAACCCTTTTAGTAACTCTTCCTACCTGATGGAGTCCATGGAGAAATATAAACCATCTGATTTTATAGGAGTATCAGCAGCTCAATTTCAAGAACTAAAAACAATGGTGCTAGTTCCCATCCCTCATTTAGGCCATGTTACTGTTTCTTTTTTATTCTTTAGTAAAAAGAAAAGTATAAACCCAGCATCTATTAGTGGCTTATTTAACCTATTAGCTTTAGTTGGAGAGATTAACTATAAAAAAACATTAACTCAGGAGCTCAGCAATAAAAACATCATACTTTCTGAGGCTGAAAAAATATCGGGTTCAGGTAGTTGGAGTGTAAACATCTCGGACCTTTTATTTGATGACCTTTCTGATGGATTTAAGACCATCTACCAGTTAGAAGAGAAGAAAAACGTATCATTATTTACGCAAATAATTGAAGAGGATTTGGAGAAACTTAAAACTAAAATAGCTGATGCTACTAAAAACAATGTTAGCTTTTTTATTGAGTATCGGGTTAAGGTAAAAGATAGATTAAAGCACATTCATATGAGAGGTATACCAAAATATGACTTAAACAACTTAATTGTTGGTTACCATGGCTCTATTACAGATGTAACAATGCTAAAAGAAAAAAACGTTGAACTGGAGTTGGTTAATCGTGAACTTGAAGCCTTAAATGAAAACCTAGAACAATTTACCTACATCGCCTCTCACGACTTGCAAGAACCCTTGAGAAAAATACAAACATTTGGGAACTTACTAAAAGAAAGTTATGAATCCGAAGCTCCTGGATATGAATACATCATTAGAATGCAAAAAGCTTCTAAAAGAATGCAAAAACTAATCTCTGATCTTCTAGAGTATTCTAGAGTTTCTAGGGTTGAAGAAAATACAGAGGTGATTAACTTTAATGAGTTAGTCAAAGAAGTATTAGAAAATTTTGACCTTGATGGAGATAATCCTAAGATAAGTTTGAACCTTGACTTACTTCCTTCGGCATACCCAGCTTACAGGACACAACTATTTCAATTATTTCAAAACTTACTTGCTAATGCCATAAAATTTAGACAAGACGATGAGCATCACACCATAAAGATCTCCCATAAAACAATTGATAAAGAGTTTGACCAACTTCCAGCAAATCAATATCATGAGATAACCATTGAGGATAATGGAATTGGTTTCGAAACACAATATGCAGATAAGATTTTTGATATGTTTCAGCGATTACATAGTAAAAGTGAATATCCAGGAACTGGAATTGGATTAGCTATTTGCAAAAAAATTGTTGAAAACCACCATGGAATTATAAAAGTAAATAGTAAATTAGGTGTTGGTTCAGTATTTAAAATTTATTTACCCGTAATATAAAAGATGAGTTATTTACTAATTGCAGAGGACGACGAAGACGATCGCTTTTTAGCAACTGAGGCTTTTAAAAAAAGTGGAAGCATTATTCCTTTAAGGTTTGTAAATGATGGGGAAGAGTTAATTGACCTTTTGGAATCTGAAGTTAAAAAATCTAATGAGTTGCCCTATCTAATCTTGTTAGATTTAAATATGCCAAAAAAAGACGGTAGAGAATGTTTGTTGGAGATAAAGCAAAATCCACTTCTTAGAAAAATCCCTATTATCGTTTTCACAACTTCAAACCTACCTGAAGATATTGCGAAAACTTATGACTTAGGCGTTAATAGTTATATTAATAAACCAGTAGACTTTAAAGAATTAATTAATATATTTTCTCAACTCTCTACCTATTGGTTTCAAACAGTTAAATTACCAACTTCAAATTGAAAAAAAAAATTAACCTATTATTAATTGAAGACGATGAAGATGACTACTTTATTCTTAAAGAATTGTTTTCTCGAATTACGTACTTCAGCTATGAACTTAATTGGATTACAAAAATTGAAGACTTAGCTTCAATCGACATGAATAAGATTGACATCTGTATCGCAGATTACTTTCTAGGAAAAACGACCGCAATAAACGTTTTAGCGCTTTTTAAAGATCGTGATTTCAACCTACCGACCATTGTTCTAACAGGGATAAACGATAGAGAGAAAGACATTGAGGTAATGGAAGCTGGAGCAACTGATTACTTAAGTAAAGAGAACATTAGCGCCGAGAAACTAGAAAGAGTCATTCGATATGCCATTCGACAAAATTCAGTTTTGAATCAATTTAAAATTGAGCGCAATAAATACCAAAAACTTTTTGAACTAAATACAGACCTCATCGTAATTTTAAATGGGGAGTTTGAAGTTAACGATATAAACAATCAAGTTTTACAAACATTAGGAATCGCTAACAAAAGGGAGGTAATAGGTTTTAAAGTAACGGATTTAATTACCTCTCCCAATATGCTTGAACTTTTGAAAACTCAAAAGAACATAAGAAATTTAGAAGTTGATTTGAGCTTTTATAATTCAAAAAAAATCTCAGGAATATTATCGTTGACAGAAATTTTCGACTCTAACAATATAACAGAGCGTTACCAAATTGTCATTAAAGATGTTTCTGAAGTTGCTAAAGCCAAAAATCGGTTAAGAAATATTGAAAAAATAAACTTTAGTGGTAAAATGGCTCAAACACTGGCTCATGAAATTAGAAACCCATTATCTAATATAAACCTTTCGGTCTCCTTTCTAAAAATAAACCTTGAGGGAGAGGACAAGTATTTAGACATGGTTCTCAAAAACGCTCAAAAAATAAATGAAATTACGACTCAGTTTATAAATAATACGAAGGAGGTAAAGTTAAAAAAAGAGCTTATTTGTATTAATGAGGTGATTGATGAAGCTGTTGGTTTATGTTTAGACCGAATTAAACTGAGAAATATTAAGTTGGAATTAATTCATGACTCCACTAAAGAAAAAAGAGTAACTGCAGACCTAGAAAAACTTTCTATAGCTATTTCTAATATTATTCTTAACGCAACAGAGGCAATATACGAAAACCCTAACCCTATTATCAAAGTTAAGAGTGAAGTTAGAGGTAAAAAAACAACGATAAGCATTTCGGATAATGGAACTGGAATTAGCCCTGAAAAACTAGAAACAATTTTTGAGCCGTTTGCTACAGATAAACAAAGTGGAATTGGCATTGGACTATCTTCAGTTTATAACATCATTACACTTCACGAGTGGGATATTGATGTCGACTCTAAACTAGGTATAGGAACAACTTTTAAGATTTCAATGGATTTAGAAAACTAGTTTGAGTAAAATAAATCAATCCAAATTATATTGCTCTATCTTATTATACAATGTTTTTCTGTCAACCTCTAATAGTTTAGCCGCTTTAGATTTATTGTACTTCGCTTTTAAGAGCGCTGCTTTTATTGCTTTACGCTCTGCTTGCTCTACAATCTTTTTTAATGGTAAACTCTCATCAACCTGAAAAAGATCTTCTGATAATGTTTGAGGATAACAGATTTCAGTAGGTAAATGTTCTTTTTCTATCTGATTTCCCTCACAGATTAAAACAGCTCTCTTTATTATATTTTTCAACTCCCTAATGTTTCCTGGATAAGGATAGTCATTTAAGATCGCTGACACATCTTTACTCACTCCTTTTATTTTTTTATCTAGCTCACGATTTGCCATACTTAAGAAGAACTTCACAAACTCTTTTATATCTGACTTTCTTTCTCTTAGCGGGAATAAATCTATTCTAAATTCATTTAACCTAAAAAACAAATCTTCTCTAAACTCTCCTCTGCTTGCTTTTATTTTTAAATCTTCATTTGTGGCAACCAAAATTCTTACATCTATCTTTTTCTCTTTTTCTCCTCCAAGGGGTTTGATCTTCCTTTCTTGAAGTACTCGAAGCAACTTAACTTGGTTTTCATAATTTAAGTTTCCAATTTCATCTAAGAATAATGTCCCTTTGTTCGCCAATTCAAAAACTCCTTTCTTTTCATTTAAAGCCCCTGTAAAAGCTCCTTTTTTGTATCCAAATAACTCACTGGAAGCTAATTCTTTTGGCAAAGCACCACAATCCAAAGAAACAAAAGGGTGATTACTTCTTTTGCTTTGATGGTGAATTGACTTAGCAACCACCTCTTTCCCAGTTCCACTTTCTCCAATAATCATAACCGTCATGTTGGTTGGAGATACTAGCTGGGTTAATTTATTAATCTGTTTAGCAT
>JAGXIB010000187.1 GCA_024635865.1 Flavobacteriales bacterium | reverse complement strand
TCTTTATCTTTTCCTTCAAGGGTGTACCAATAAATTTGACCTAAAGCGGTAGCATCAGGGCCAAGAGTAGGTTGGACATCATCTGGTAACAGATTAGCAGGTAATGAATTTAGTTTTTCTAATATTCTACTTCGACTCCAATAGAACTCTACCTCTTCATCAAATATTAAATAGATACTTGAAAACCCAAACATGGAATTACTTCTCACGCTTTTTACTCCCGGAATACCGAGTAGGGAAGAAGTAAGAGGGTAAGTAATTTGATCTTCCACATCTTGTGGAGAGCGTCCCATCCATTTAGTAAAAATAATTTGTTGATTTTCTCCAATATCGGGAATAGCATCAACAGAGACTGGGTCTCTGGGTAGCCAATCTGATTCAAAATTGAAAGGAGCCGTTACTAGCCCCCAAGTAATAAACAAGCCAAGCATTAGCCATGCTACCAATTTATTGTCAAGGAAAAATTTAATAATAATATTTAACATCTTAAAGTTATTTTTTGATAAATGCAGTTAGCCCTTACACCTTATGTGAAGGGAAATCATCAAAAAATAAAATTAGATACGGAATACTTGATGCAGGATAGAAACATCCTTTATAAGTGGAGGTGGGTTGTAATGAGCATAAGTTACTAGCTCTTTTGAAGTCTCAAATAAATAAAAATTTTGAGAAAATAAAACTACGGTAAAAAGTTGCTGTTGAAATTGCTCTATAGAAATGTCAGAAGATTCAAATTCACCTCCATTGTCAAGCACTAAACGCTCGTTATGGCAACACTTACCTTTTGTAACTTCTTTATTGTGGCAATTTTTAATTTCTTTTTTAGGAGAATGACAACATGAACGAGTAGGTTCATTTTTTTGCTGTATCTGCATCATTTCACAAGGTTCAGCTTCACCAAAAAAACTAAAGCTCTTTAACTCATCCCCACAAAAATGTACATCCATAGAGAACCCAATTGATGAAGAAAACATCAAAAAAGCCATAAATAGGGCCATTGTTCTATATGAAAGTTTAGTATACATATAAGCTAAATCTTTAAACGAAGTTACGCTAAAAAATGGGTAGTTTTAAAAATGAGAGATGATATTTATCACCTTATACAAAATAATCCAAATTTAAATTTCTGTAAAAAGGAATAAGTAATTTATCTTTACTAAGTTAAAATCCTCTGATTGACGCATTAAAAATCAGAAGTCCTGAATCTTTAAAATTCAAGACTTTTTTGATTATAGATTATCTTTTAGAGCTAATTTTACCTTTATATATATTAGTCTAAAACTGTTCTAGATCATAATTACTTTTTGAACTAATTTGGTTAAAATTTAGGAAAGACCTTTTTACAGTTTGTAATGGATAATTATAAATTGATTTAAATATTAGGCTGCTAAAATTTTACAAAAAAATAGCTTAAAACTTACCTATATAATTATATTTGCATAAAGGGAAATAGAGTCTAATCTATTCTTAATGATTTGTTTAGCACATAGAGAACTTTTGAAAAAAAACAAACGAAAAATGAGTGAATTTTTTAAAAAAAAATGGGGAATTAATGATATTCCAAGTCAGCAAGATAAAGTTATTATTATTACTGGAGCATCTAGTGGTTTAGGAAAACAAGCTACAAAAGTATTAGCTGAAAAAGGAGCTTTAGTCATTATGGCTGTTAGAAACTTGAAAAAATCAGAAATAGTAGCTAACGAAATTAAAACGAACTTTCCGAAAGCAAGACTTGATGTTATGAAACTTGACTTAAGCAGTTTGAGTTCTGTAAAAGAATTTGCTCAAAAATTTATCAATAAATATAAAAAGTTAGATGTTCTGATTAACAATGCAGGGGTAATGATGAGTCCATATTCTAAAACGGAAGATGGTTTTGAATTACAAATGGGAACCAATCATTTGGGGCATTTTGCTTTAACAGGACATTTATTACCTTTATTATTAGCTACAGATAACTCAAGGATTGTGGTAACTTCAAGTTTAGGCCACAGGCTAGGAGCTATTAATTTTAAAGATATTTTTTGGGAGAAAAGGATGTATGTAACTACAAAAGCATACTGCGATAGTAAACTTGCTAACCTTTATTTTGCTTATGAGTTAGAAAGAAAGTTAAAGCACGACCCTAATGCTCCAATTATTGCTTCTTCTCATCCTGGCTTGACACAAACAGAGTTGGTCAGACATTCAGGAGTGTTAGATTTCTTAGGGAATATAGCAGCACAATCTGTAGAAACTGGAACTTTGCCCACTTTAAGGGCAGCTACTGATTCAAACGTAGAGTCTGGAGAATATTATGGTCCTGGAAAAATGATGGAAACAAAAGGGAGCCCGGTTATTGTTAAGTCTTCACGAAAGTCACACAATCAAAAGAAGGCAAAAGAGCTTTGGGAGTTATCAGAATCATTGACTGGAGTTAATTATTAATAAACAAAAAATTGCTTTTATTTTCATCTTTTATTTAATGGATTCAATTTTTCAAATAGTAAACCTCTTAGCATTATTGGGATGGTTGACTCTTATTTTATTTCCTAACCGTTTATTCGCAATTAAGATAGTAAAATACGGGTTAGTTTCTTTGCTTGCTCTTACTTATATTTTTTTAATGTTTCCGTTACTTCCCGAGTTAAGTGGAGATTCTTTTTCTGCGTTAGAAAATGTGAAAGAACTATTTAAACATGACCAAATGGTTACCGCAGGATGGATCCATTATTTAGTCTTTGACTTATTTGTTGGGGTCTATATTATTGAAAACAGCATAAAAGTAGGTCTAAAACGTTGGAAATATACTCTATGTCTGCCTTTTACATTCATCATTGGACCACTTGGGTTAATTATGTTTTATGTTTTTAAAATAGTAAAGAGATAAAAGGCTAATATTCTTATGTTTTATTGTTTTCTTAATGTATATTAACAATTAGATAATTTAAAGTGTGCAATTTTGTGCTTTACTAATGATAAAAATATTTGAAATGAAAACAATTAACTATTTATTATTGGCAGGTGTAGTCATTTTACTTTCTGCATTTACGATTAACAATTCTATCAATTGGAAAATGACTGAGGATTACTCTATTAAATTTTCTGGAACAGATGCTGAAGGTATTTTTAAAACACTAAAAGGAGATATCTTTTTTGACAAAACCAATCTGGACAACACTAAATTTTCTTTTAGCATTGATGTAAATTCTATAAATACAGGTAATGGCATGAAAAATAAACATGCAATAAGTGATAAGTGGTTTGATGCTGAACAATATCCAACGATTTCATTCAGTTCAAAGAAAGTCAGTGAAAATGTATTAGGTTATGCTGTGTTAGGTAATATGAATATTCATGGAGTTTCTAAAGAAATGACAATTCCGTTTACTTTTGAAAATAATACCTTTAAGTCCCAATTTTCTGTTAATAGAATGGATTTTAATGTAGGGACGATGAATGGAATGTCTAAAAAAGTTTCAAATGAAATTAAATTAGATATATCAATTCCTGTTTCAAAATAAAGGAGATGAAGTCAAACCTAATACATGGTCTAGTTGCTGGTCTTTTATCTGGATTAGCAGGTGCTGCCTACCTAACTATTTATCAAGAGTTGTATTATGTAGATTATAGTTCAATTATTAATTCTGCATCAATTATAGGAGCTTCAATTATAGCTTGCGTACTGATGTCAATCATGTATTTCTTTTTAGAGAAAGTTAAAAAAGTCAATCTTTTTGGGATTGCTAACTTGGGTTTTATGCTTATTTCTTTTCTGAGTATAATACCTCCTATGACAATGAGTTTGCCTCTAGAAGTTGATTTTCCAGAGTTATTTCCTGGGTTAGTAATACCGATGCACTTTTTCCCAGCTATGATGTTTCTTGGGATTGTTCCGTTTTTTAATCAACGTTTTCAATCAAATTAGATATGATTTTTTGCTCAACTATTTGGGCGTGAAAGATTAAAAAGTAGTACAAGAAGCGTTAAAATAGTTCAATTAAAATAATCTATTACTCTTTTTTGAAAGGAATTTACTTTGTCAACGACTAAATGCATGCGTAAGACAATAACTAAAATTAAAATATGAAAATAAGTTTTGAAATACTAGTGTTATTTACTTCAGCAACTTTATTGTTCAACAGTTGCTCTAATGATGCACCTAAGAATCTAGAAGTAAACAATAAGTCTGAAGTGAAAGCTGAAAATAATTTAGCCAAAAAACCAGAAAGTTGGATTAAAGAAAGAGTAGCTAAAGCAAAACAGGAGTTAAACAGTTCAGCTGGTGGTAAATTAGTTTGGCAAGCGATGGAGGCTCATGGAGGTCTTGAAAAATGGTTCAAAAATGGCCCAATTTCTTTTCGGTTCGATTATGTACCAACAGTAGATGGAACAGCTAGAAAAACAGTACAACAAATTGATACTTGGAGTAATAAAGCAGTTCACCAAGATGTGCTAGATCCAGAAGATACTTTTGGTTGGGATGGTGAAAATGCATGGCTGCACAGAAATGATACGGCTAACTTTTCTTTTAGCATTAGGTTCTGGGCTTTAACACCTTACTACTTTCTAGGTCAACCTTTTATTTTTGATGGCAAAGGAGTAGTCATAGAGAAGATAGATGATCAAATGCTCAAAGGAAAAGCTTATGATGCAGTAAGAATCACTTTTGAAGCTGGAACTGGAGATGCTCCAGATGATTATTACATTAACTTATATGAAAAAGAAACACATTTATTAAAAGCATTAAAGTATGTGGTATCTTACCCTGCTTACTTTAAAGATGGAGGTCATTCTCCTGAGAAAACCATGGTTTTAAATAAGTTAACAACTGTTGATGGAATAAAATTACCAACTGGTTATGAAACTTTTGCTTTAAATGAAGTCAAAGGTGAGTTAGGTCCTAAAGCTACAAACATAGAAGTTTCTAAAATTTCATTTTTACCTGATTTGTTAACGACTCACTTTGAGGTTCCAAAAGGAGCTTCTTTAATTAAAGATTTATAATTGCTTAGCTTTTAACTGTAGATGCTCGAAATACTATTAATTAAAGGGATCATATAAATATTTAGGATAATTTAACTTGAATAGTTACTTGAGCTACAATTCAAATTTTATCTTTGTCCACAATTAGTTTTTATTGAATTTAACTCACTTGTTAATACAATAAATAGCTGTTATTTAAAAGTTAGGTTGTTAAAGAAATAAAAATGAGAAAAATAATAATTAGTGTTGTAGGTTTTGCAATACTAGCATTAGGTTATTTAGGCTTTAAAGGGCTTTCTTCCAGTAAAAAAAATCCAGAAAAATCTGTAGATAAGTCAGTGAATAGTGTGTATGTTGCTAAAGTCAATAATACTCAAATCCCTATTTCTATTCAGGCTACAGGAAGTGTATTAGCAAAAGATCGCATGATAATTTATTCAGAAGTTCAAGGAGTTTTTGAACACTCGTCTAAACCATTCAAAACTGGAACAAGTTTTAAAAGAGGAGAACAGTTGATAAGGATTAACAGTGAGGAGTTTAAAGCTTCAGTTGTTGCACAAAGGAGTTCCTTTAAAAATATCATAACGACTATTTTAGCAGATATAAGTTTTGATTATCCTTCTTCGCTAGAAAAATGGGAAAATTATTTAGCTTCAATTGACATCAACAAAAACTTACCCGAATTACCTAAAGTAGACTCAGGTCAAGAGCGAAATTATATTACTAGTAAGTCCATTTATTCGAATTTCTATTCAATAAAAAACTTAGAAGTTAGATTAAAAAAATATTACATTACTTCTCCTTATAATGGAGCACTAACAGAGGCCTTAGTTACTCCTGGCACTTTAATTAGTCCAGGACAAAAACTAGGAACTTATATTAGAAAAGAGGTGTTTGAGTTAGAGCTAAACGTAAACGCTAGCCTTCAAGACTTCTTAAAACTAGGTAAATCTGTTAAACTAACAAACATTACTAAAACAAAGAGTTTCGAAGGGTTAGTGACAAGAGTTAGTCCTCAGATAGATCGTTCTTCTCAAACCATTAAAATATTTGTAGAAATAAAATCAGCAGATTTAAAAGAAGGAGAATACTTAGAAGCTGATGTTTTCGCTAAGAAAATTGAAAAAGGGATAGAAATTCCGAGGTCTTTATTAGTGAAAAATAAATCAATCTATGTTGTAGAAGATGGCAAGTTGTTATTGACTCCCGTTCATGTCGTTTATGAGAAGATGAATTCTGTTGTTATAGAAGGACTTAAAGATGGGGTTAATTACGTTTCTAAGTCAGTTCCTGGAGCATTTGAGGGAATGGTTGTTAACATTTTAGAAGATTAAATAAATCAGAACAATGAAAAATTTAATCTCCTATTTTATAAAATATCCAATTGCCGCAAATATCATTATTATGGGATTTGTTGTGTTTGGTTATTTTGGTTATAGCTCTTTAACGTCTTCTTTTTTTCCTTTATCGGAATCTAACATAATTACGATAACACTTAACTATCCTGGAGCATCTCCTCAGGAAATGGAGGAAGGGGTAGTCTTGAAAATTGAAGATAACTTGAGAGGCTTAGTAGGAATTGATAGAGTTACTTCTAAATCTCTAGAAAACTCTGCTGTAATTACAGTAGAAACCTTTAGAGAAAATGACATAGATGTGATTCTTGCAGATGTAAAAAACGCAGTAGATAAGGTTCCTAGCTTTCCTTCTGGAATGGAGCCGCCAATTATAGGTAAAAAAGAAGCAACAAGAGAAACCATTGCTTTCGTAGTTAGTGGAGAAGGCATTCCTTTAAAAGTTTTAAAAGTAAAAGCACAAGAGATAGAAAAAGAGCTGAGAAGAATAGATGGGATCTCAATGATCACTATTGGGGGCTATCCTGACGAAGAGATAGAAATAGCGATAAAAGAAGCTACTTTAAGAGCTTACGATTTAAGTTTTCAGCAAGTTGCTAATGCCGTTGCTCAAAATAGCTTAATTACTACAGGAGGATCAATCAAACCAGAAGCTGAAGAATACTTGATTAGAGCATCAAACAGAGCATATTATGCTGAAGGATTAGAAAACATAATTATTAAATCTAATCCTAATGGAAATATTATTCGATTAAAGGACATAGCAGTTCTAAGAGATCGTTTTAACGAGACTCCTAATAGTTTATCATTTAATAATAATAACTCAGTAAGTTTAGTCATTAGTAACACCAACAGTGAAGATTTAATCTCTACCGCAGATAAGATCAGAAAATACATAGCAGAATACAATGAAAAAAGCACTTCTGTCCAGTTGGCAGTGACTTCTGACTCATCCATTACTTTAAATCAAAGAACAGAACTATTGTTAGAGAATGCTTTACAAGGAATTGTTTTAGTGTTAATCATTTTGTCATTGTTTTTGAAGCCAAGACTCGCTTTTTGGGTAGCATTTGGTTTGCCTATTTCTTTTTTAGGAATGTTTACTTTTGCAGGACAGTTTGATGTGACAATCAATGTTTTATCTCTCTTTGGAATGATTATCGTAATTGGTATTTTGGTCGATGATGGAATTGTAATTGCTGAAAATATATATTCTCATTATGAAAGAGGAAAAAGTCCGATTAGAGCAGCTATCGATGGAACGTTAGAGGTTGTTCCTCCTATTTTATCTGCTGTCATTACGACTATTTTAGCTTTTGCTACTTTCTTGTTTTTAGATGGTCGATTAGGGGAGTTTTTTGGAGAAGTTTCAATAATCGTATTATTGACATTATTGGTTTCTCTTATAGAAGCTTTAATCATTTTACCAGCTCATATTGCACACTCTAAATCGTTAACTAAGGAATCTAAAAATTATATTTTTAATGTTTATGCAGATAAATCTATGAATTTCTTCAGAGATAAGGTTTATGCTCCTGTATTGTCTTTTGTTTTAAAGAATAAAATAATTGGAATTAGCATTTTTGTTGCTCTATTGATGATTACCATTGGAGGAGTAAAAGGAGGAATCATAAGAAGTACTTTTTTCCCAAAAATAGCCAGTGATCGTATCATTGTAAAATTATCGATGCCACAAGGAACTAATGTTAAAACAACTGATTCTATTATTTCTAGTATCGAAGAAAAAGCATGGGTAATTAATGAAAAACTGAAGGTTAGACAAACGGGAGAAAAAGATGTCGTGCTAAATGTGATTAAAACGTTAGGTCCTGGAACTTCAACAGCCAAATTAGAGATTAATTTATTGCAAGGAGAGTTAAGAGATTTTTCATCCTCTGAAATTACAAAAGAAATTGAAGACATTTCTGGTCAGTTCTATGGAGTAGAAGCCCTTAGCTTTGGTTCTGGGACTACTTTTGGAGGAAGTCCAGTCTCGGTCTCGTTACTTGGCAATAATATAGAAGAATTAAAAGGAGCAAAGACTGACTTAAAAGAAGAACTATCAAAAATAGAGGGATTAAAAGACATTACTGATAATGATCCGCAAGGGATTAAAGAAATTAAAATAGGCTTAAAGCCGAATGCTTACTTTTTAGGGTTTACCTTAAATCAGGTAATGGCTCAGGTTAGAAGTGCCTTTTTCGGGAATCAAGTTCAGCGTTTTCAAAGAGGGCAAGACGAGATAAAAGTTTGGTTAAGGTACGTTGAAGATGAACGTAAATCAATTAGAAATCTAGATAATATGCAATTGTTGGCGACAAATGGAGATAGAATTCCGCTCAGCGAAATTGCGACTTATACAATTGAAAGAGGCGAAATTACAATCAATCACTTAGATGGACAGAGAGAAATTCAGATCAATGCCGATTTAAAAAACATTAAAGCAAGTGCTGCTGATTTTATGAGTAATATAAAGGATGAAATAATGCCAAAACTATTCGAGAAGTATCCTTCTGTTACTGCATTGTATGAGGGGCAAAATCGTGAAGCAACAAAAGTAGCGAACTCTGCAAAAGATGTTGTTCCAGTAATTATTATTTTAATTTACGTTGTTATTGCTTTTACTTTTAGAAGTTATAGTCAACCAGTTATTCTTTTAATAATGGTTCCATTTAGTCTTATCGGAGTTGGATGGGGGCATTATTTACATGATTTCCCAATAAATATTTTGTCGATGCTAGGGATTATAGCTTTAATTGGAATTATGGTCAATGACGGTTTGGTGCTCATAAGTAAATTTAACACTAACCTAAAAGAAGGAATGTTATATGATGATGCCCTTTTAGAAGCAGGAAAGTCGAGGTATAGAGCTATCTTCTTAACCTCAATAACTACTGTAGCCGGTTTGGCTCCTTTGATCTTTTTTGAAGACAGTTTACAAGCTCAGTTTTTAAAGCCTATGGCCATATCCATTGCTTATGGAATTATTATAGCAACTGTTTTAACGCTATTATTGTTGCCAATACTACTAGCATATACCAATGCTTTTAAAGTCAATGTGCTCCATTTTTGGGAAGGTAAAAAGCCTACAAAAGAAGAGGTAGAAAGAGCAGTAAAAGAAGACAGCTTTGATGATGGTCAAATGGAGTAAAACGATAAATGATTTATTTTAAATGTTAAGTTTAATATAAGCTCTTAACCTGTTGTTTTTAAGTTGTATATTCTTTTTTTATTGCTGATTACCTGTTTTATTTTCTGTATAGAAAATTTTACAAATTAAATTAGTTTTCAGAAATTTGGGAAGTAGGAAAAAATGACTTATAATGGATTCACAATCAAATTAAAAAATAAAAAAATGGAAGATAGTTCAGGAAAATGCCCGTTCATGCATGGAGAAAATAAACAAACAGCAGGAGGAGGAACATCAACGAAAGAATGGTGGCCAAATCAATTGAACCTAAGTATTTTAAGACAACACTCCACTTTGTCTAACCCAATGCAAAAAGATTTTAATTATGCCAAAGAGTTTAAGTCATTAGATTTAAAAGCTTTAAAGCAGGATTTATATGACCTAATGACCGATTCTCAAGAATGGTGGCCAGCTGACTATGGTCATTATGGTCCGTTTTTTATTCGTATGGCTTGGCATAGCGCCGGAACTTATCGAGTTTTTGACGGTAGAGGAGGAGGAAGCACTGGTAATCAAAGATTTGCTCCTTTAAATAGCTGGCCAGATAATATCAATTTAGATAAAGCTAGATTACTATTGTGGCCCATAAAACAAAAGTATGGGAGGAAAATTTCTTGGGCTGATTTGATCATTCTTACTGGAAATTGTGCGTTAGAGTCTATGGGGCTTAAAACATATGGTTTTGCAGGTGGGAGAGAAGATATATGGGAGCCAGAACAAGACATAAACTGGGGAGAAGAAACAGAATGGTTAGGGGATAAACGTTATTCTGGAGATCGAGAGTTAGATAATCCTTTAGGAGCAGTTCAGATGGGACTAATTTATGTTAATCCAGAAGGTCCAAATGGTGT
>JAGXIB010000186.1 GCA_024635865.1 Flavobacteriales bacterium | reverse complement strand
TGGTGATACAGGTTTAACTGGTAGAAAAATAATTGTTGATACTTATGGTGGTAAAGGAGCACACGGAGGAGGAGCTTTTTCTGGAAAAGACCCAAGTAAAGTAGATCGATCTGGAGCTTATGGCACTAGACACATTGCAAAAAATGCAGTTGCAGCAGGCATTGCAGATGAGATCTTAGTTCAGGTTGCTTATGCTATTGGAGTCGCTAAACCAGTCGGCTTATTTGTTTCTACTTACGGTACTTCTAAAGTAAATATGACTGATGGAGAAATCGCAGTAAAACTTTCTGAGATTTTTGACATGCGTCCTTACGCTATCGAAACTAGATTTAACTTAAGAACTCCTATTTATTCTGAAACTGCAGCCTATGGACACATGGGAAGAAAAACGGAATTAGTTACAAAAACATTCAAAAGTCCAGAAGGAAAAGAAGTAACAATGGAAGTTAAATTATTCCCATGGGAAGAATTAAATTTTGTTGACAAAATAAAAAAATCATTTAGCCTTTAATTAACAAAGGTTCATTCATACTTAAAAGCTCTAAATAAGATTATTTAGAGCTTTTTTCATGTCAAAACTTAAGAAATAATTGACTTTATTTTAAATCTATTTTTTTAATTAACTTTGTTGTATTTTTCATCAAACTCTTAGACCTACTAAAACATGAGAACTTTAAAAATAATAGTTTTACTCTGTTTGATTTCCCCTCTTAACCTACTACTAGCACAAAATATAGGAATAAATACAACTGGAGCAATTCCAGATGCTTCGTCTCTGCTTGACATTACCTCAACAGACAAAGGAGTTTTAATTCCAAGAGTTGACATTATCAATTTAGCTACCGCTGCTCCTATTACAACGCCTGCAACTGCTTTACTTGTATACAATACCAATGCCACTACTGGAGTTGGTTTTTACTTTTGGAATGGAACAGAATGGATAAAATTAACTGATAGTAGTGGAAACGCCGACGAAGACTGGTATAAAGTGGGAACAACTGAAGATCCAGAAAGCATAAGTGACAGCATCTACACATTAGGTAACGTAGGAATTGGGACTAACAACCCGACACATAACCTTCATGTTTCAGGAGGTACAGGTTCTGGAGTAATTATGATAGAAGCAGATACTGATGCAAACGCAGACTTAGATCAAGCATATGTCTTAATGGAACAAGAAGGAGGCTCAGTCCAAGCTCACGTTGGATTTGGAGGTACTGAGGGTAATGGAGATCATTTTAGAATTGGAATAAAAAGTACAATAGATCCTGATGTAGACTATTCAAACTTTATTATAGATGGAGCAAATAATCGAATTGGAGTATTAACATCTAGCCCAACTGCCAACTTTTCTGTAAATGGATCAGCCAATAAAATTGGTACTGATACATGGACAATAATTTCAGATAAAAACTTTAAGAAGAGTATTTCAAACTACAATGAAGGGTTAGATTTAATTCTTAAGGTTAAAACTCATAATTTCCAATATAACCAAGATTTATGGGACTTATTTGGAGAAAACGAATCAATAAAAAATGAAACATATCAAGGTGTTATTGCCCAGGAATTAGAGAAAATTGCTCCAGACATGGTTAAACATATAAATGTAGATTACATTGATTCTGAAGGGAAAAATCAAATTAGAGAAGTATTAAATGTTGAAACTAACAAATTCACCTACGCATTAATCAATGCCACACAAGAACAACAAATTTTAATAGAAGCACAAGCCAAAACTATTAAAAGGCTAGAAGAACGATTAAAAGCGATTGAAGAATCATTAAAAAAATAAGCTTTTATAAAATGAAACTGATTTTCACATTTGCTCTTTCCTTTTTCATTTTAAAATCATTAAGCTATGCACAGTGTCCTTCTTTAACACCAGTTTCATTACCTTTTATAGAAGACTTTGAAAGTTATTCAGATACACTTTCTAATAATGACACCTTATACTGCGATGGGAATTATAGATGGGCTTTTACAGCAAGCACTCCAAATGGTAGAGCCATGTGTGGAATCGGATCGCCCGTTAATAATGGCGGTAATGGCGCTGTTACTTTTGATGTGAATGATTTTAACGTCTTTAACACGAATGAACTTATCCTGACCATAAACTTAAACAATTACTCTCTAACAGACCCTATTTACCTTTCTTTCGACTGCAACAATATTGCCGATGAACCAAATATTGAGGATCGAATTTACATTAGAGGTAATGATGCAGCAGCTTGGATTGAAGTTTATGATTGGTCAAGTTTACCTACAAATCAATGGAAAAGCGAACGAGAAAACATTCAAGTCTCAGACCTGTTAACTAATAATTCCCAAAATTACTCTTCTTCTTTTCAAGTAAAGTTTTCTCAAAAAGACAACTATGGTTATTCTTCTGATGGTTTTGCTATAGATAACATTGCACTAGAAGTTGTTTCTTGTCCAAAAGCTCAAAATTTTGTTTTAGACTATCAAAACGAGGACTCTATTATTCTTTCCTGGGGATCTTCGGTTAACAATAACTGGAATATCCAATATGGAATAAAAGGATTTCAGCTAGGACAAGGAGTTGAACTTCAATCTTTAGGATCTAGCGATACCATTACACAACTATCGACCAACTCTATTTATGAATTTTATATTCAATCAAATTGTGGAAGTAATGATTTGAGTTCTTGGGAAGGTCCTTTAACTGTTTATACTAAAATAGATAATGACAGTTCTTGCAATGCTATTTTTATATCGCCTAATGGCGCACTAAACAAAACTCATAACCTAAATACAAGTGAACAATTTAGCGAGACTTTTGTTTTAAATAACAGTCCTAAAAATACAATTTGGTTTAAAACAGTCGTTCCAAATTCAGGTCATTTAGCAATTCAAACTTGTAGTTCATTAATCAATACTGAAATTGGCGCCTATTATAACCCTTCGAGCTGCAGTGACCTCACAACATTTAATCAAATTGCAATCGCTTCTTTCTCTTCTCCATCAAGTCAAAACATTTGTAATTTCCCAGGGAAAGCAGCTGTCGAAATCTGTAACTTACCCCCTGGAGATACTGTCCTCTTTTGGATAGGAAGCTATACTTCAGCTTTAGAAGGAGAAATAAATTTTTCGGTTTTTGACTATTCAGTTGAAGGTCTGTCTGGAAACGCTATAAACGACACGATACAGCTTTGTATAAATGACACACTAAATTTATTTAACAACATAGAGAATTACAATAGTTTTGATCATAATTGGAAGTGGGAATATAGTACTAATAGTAATGCTATTTACAATGATTCATTGCTAATTAGTGGACTGACTACCTACAACTCTAACCAATTATCTTACATTATTTCCAATTCCTGTAATTCGGACACCACCTCCTTTAGTATAAATATTAGTGAAGCAAATTTTGCGGGGTCTACTCTTTCTAACCTTGAGTATTGTAACTCCTCTCCTATTTATTTGTTTAATGGATTAACTGGATTGGTAGAGACTAATGGAACTTGGTATAATGTAACAGATGGAGAAATAGCAGACGTAATATTCACTCCTTCGGATAATGATTTTGGAAGTTATGACTTTAACTATATTGTTGATAACAATGCATGTGAAGCCGACACAGCTTTTTTAACCATAGGAGTATTAAACTGTAGTAGCGTAAATGAATCAAGTTTAAATCAATCCTCTTTTTTTCCTAATCCAAGTCATGGAGTCTTTAAATTTGTATCAAATCAAAAATCGACAATCTTAATTCATGAATTAACGGGAAAACGTATTAAAAGCATTGATTATACTAATTTAAATTCACCCTTAGAAATAGACCTGTTTTCTTTTTCTAAAGGAACTTATCTCTTAATTGTTCTAACTGAGAACAATTTAGAGCAACATAAAATTATAATTCAATAATCGTTTTACCACTTAGTTTCTTACTTCTATTTTACTAAAAAGAGACTAGTTCACCTTCAGCCGATTTTATTTTATTAAAAAACAAGATGTTATTAACTTTCTAGTGAAGCACTTTTTAGGCAATTATAAATGCTTAATTTTGATTCAAACACTATTTAAATGACATTAATAAAATCAATTTCTGGGATAAGAGGGACTATTGGCGGTAGAATAGGAGAAAATTTAACTCCTTTGGATATTGTAAAATTTACAGCTGCTTATGGTCAATGGGTAAAAAATAATAACAGCTCTAAAAACACAACTATAGTAGTAGGAAGAGACGCCCGTATATCTGGAGAAATGGTAAAAAGACTTTGCATTGGAACGCTTCAAGGCTTGGGAATAAATGTTATAGATTTAGATTTATCTACTACCCCAACGGTAGAAATTGCAGTACCAATGGAAGATGCACAAGGAGGAATAATTCTTACTGCTAGTCACAACCCAAAACAATGGAATGCATTAAAACTTTTAAATGAAAAAGGAGAATTCATTTCAGATGTTGAAGGAAAGAAAATCTTGGCTATAGCAGAAGAAGAAAGTTTTATTTTTGCTGATGTTGATGCACTTGGAAAAGTAAAAAGAGATAACTCTTACTTAGAGAAACACATTAATGCTGTCTTGAACTTATCGCTTGTAAATAGCCAGTTGATAGCAGCTGCTAACTTTACAGTTGTATGTGATAGTGTAAATAGTACTGGGGGCATATTTGTCCCAGCATTATTAAGGGCATTGGGTGTTAAAAACATAATAGAACTCTATTCTGAACCTACGGGAGAATTCCCTCATAATCCAGAACCGCTTCCAGAAAACCTTACCGCTATTGCAAGTAAAATTAAAGAAACTGGAGCTGACCTTGGAATAGTAGTCGATCCAGATGTAGATCGTTTAGCATTTGTAAATGAAGACGGGACAATGTTCGGCGAAGAATATACTTTGGTTGCCATTGCTGAGTTTGTTTTAGAAAACACAAAAGGAAACACTGTTTCTAACTTATCTTCTACAAGAGCATTAAGAGACATCACCGAAGCAAAAGGTTGTAGTTATCAAGCAGCTGCAGTTGGTGAAGTTAATGTTGTTTCTAAAATGAAAGAAACTGGAGCTGTAATTGGTGGAGAAGGAAACGGGGGCATTATATACCCTGAATTACATTATGGAAGAGATGCTTTAGTTGGAATTGGTTTATTCTTAACCTATCTTGCTGAATGTGGCGCAAAAATGACACAAGTAAAAGCGAAATTTCCACAATACACCATCTCAAAAAACAAAATAGAACTTGCTCCAGACATGGATGTTGATGCTATTTTAGAATCAATTAAAAATGAATATGCAGGAAATGAAATAGATACAATTGACGGTGTAAAGATCTATTTTGAAAAAGAGTGGGTACATTTACGTAAAAGTAATACCGAACCAATTATTAGAATTTATTCTGAGAGCGAAAATGAGCAAAAAGCAAATGAATTAGCTTACTCTATCATGGATAAAATTAAAAGTCTAGCTTAATAAACTTAAAGTTTACTATTTTTTCTTAAATAAAGGAACTGTAGAGCATGCCTCACCAAACATAATAGATTTTGCATAAGGCTTTAATTTTTTAACGATGTAAAAGTATGCCATTTCAGGGACTGGATAGTCACTACATCCTTTTATGATGACTCTTTTTCCTTCATAAATAGAGCAATCTAGTTTTGACAACCATTCTATATAAAGCTCTTTTTCTAGATCTTCTATAGCACCTAGAACTGTCTTTTTTGCAAAAGAACTTAACTCTAATGCAATGAGCATAAAAGCCCAACTAGGAATAATAGCATCTGTAGAGCAAGTAATTGCAACATATTTATCTTGAAATTGAGACCAATCATATTCTTTTACAGCTAAACGAAATTCTTTCTCCTTAACCACAAGACCTTGCCATAAAAAAGGAGCAACATCAAAAGTAATACGTTCTCCTTTTTGGTAATAATCTTCTAGATTAAAAGAAATTAGCCCACTGTTAGCTACCTTATTTACAATTTCACTTTCCATCTTTCAATTTATAAAAACCCTAATTCTAGTTTAGCTTCTTCACTCATAAAGTCATGATTCCAAGGTGGATCAAAAACGATGTTTACATCTACAGATTCTACCCCATAAACAAAACCTGTTTTTTCTTTGACCTCATTAGGCATAGATTCTGCAACTGGACAATTAGGAGAAGTTAATGTCATTTCTATTTTAACATTAAACTCATCGTCTATTTTAATTTCATAGATTAACCCCAATTCAAAAATATCAACTGGAATCTCTGGATCTTGAATCGTTTTTAAGACATTTATAATTTTCTTTTCTACTACTTTTTTAGCTTCCGCTAGGTCCTTAGGTAAAGTTTCTTTCTGCTCAGAATCGTTAGATTTCAATTCTTCCTCTTTCTTTGAAGATAGTCCCATTTTTCTTTATTTAGATTAATTCTAAAGCAAAGGTATGGAAAAGAATTAGATTTCTATATCGAACACTGATGCTAAATCATTCCAAAAATAAGGGTAAGACTTCTTTACCACCTCAGGATTCGAAATTGAAAGCTCTCCAACGAGAAGTGCTAATGGCGCAAAAGACATGGCCATTCTATGATCTTCATAGGTTTCAATGCTATTAACAGGACATTTAATTAATTGCATCCCTGACAGATAGGCTTCAGAACTACTCTTTATTAACAATTCAACTCCAAACTTACTTAACTCGTTTTTAAGTGCACTTAAACGGTCCGTCTCTTTAATCTTAAGGGTTGACAAACCTGTAAAAGTAGCCTCTAAACCTAATCCTGCACAAGTACAGATGAGTGTTTGCGCTAAATCAGGGGTTTCTTCTAAATAAAAATGATAGGAGTTATTCCTATCAAGAATAAATGAGGAACGCTTAGTCAAAACCAAATTGTTTCCAACCCACTTTGTCGTTACCCCTAGTTTACTAAATAGACTCATTACATTTTGATCACCTTGCCTACTCCTTTTATTTAATCCAATCAATTGAATATTACATGAATTAGACAAAGCCGCCACTTCAAACCAATAAGATGCTGCACTCCAATCGGCTTCAATTGTAATCGGCTTAAAGACATAAGGTTGAGGCAGTATTTTATACTTGTTGTTTTGTGAGATGACCTTAATTCCAAAATAACTCATTAGATCAAGTGTCATCTCTATGTATGGCTTTGAAACAACTTCTCCTTTGAGTTTTAACAATAAACCATTTGATAATGTTGGAGCAATCATTAATAATGCTGAAACATATTGAGAACTCACACTTGAGTTTATTTCTAATTCTCCTCCTTGTAATTGACTTCCAATAATTAGAATAGGAGGGTATTCTTCTTTTTTTAAATACTGAATGTTTGCACCTAATTTATTTAAAGCACTGACTAACAATTTAATCGGTCGACTTTCCATTCTTTTAGAGCCGGTAAGAGTAATATTTACATTTCTTTTAGAAGCGTAATAAGCTGTCAGAAAACGCATAGCAGTTCCGGCATGACCAACATTAACAATTGACTGTTCCTTATCTTCATTAAGAATACATTTTAAAACCTTAGTGTCTTTTGCCTCTGAAAGGTTAGCGATAGGAATAACTTTACTCTCAGCAAGAGCTTCTATAATTAGAACTCTATTACTTTCACTTTTAGACCCAGGAAGATTGACCTTTGTTTTTATAGAACCAGTTAATCGAGTTACTTTCACAAAACAAAGATAAATTACTTTATAATCGAAATGAAACCAGACCTCTTTACAAGATCATTAGTATAAATGTCTTTCGCTTGTAGGTTCCATACATAAACTCCATTTTTTAAAGGAGTTCCATTTTTTGCAGTTCCAAGCCAATGTTCATTAATGTCTGTTGTCTCGAAAATAATGGTTCCATTTCTATCAAAAATAGTTAATAAAAAATCATCCGTTGAAATTGACTCTCCTTGCACATAAAAGGTCTCATTTTCTCCATCATTATTTGGAGAGAAAGCATTAGGCACGTACAAAGTAAAAACACTATTGATTGTTAGTTCTCTGGTTATGGTGTCTTGACAACCTTGGGCATTTTCTACTGTTAGTTTAACTGGGTAAACACCTACAGTTTCAGTTGGAAAACGTGAGGTTGGATTTTTTAAATTAGAAGTTGGTGGAGTTGCTACCGTTCCAAAATTCCAGTTATTTAAAGTAACATCATCTGAAGATAAATTCTCAAACTCTATATCAGTATCAAAAAATGTCGTAGGATTAGGACTCATTTTAAAGTCAGCAGTAGGATAGTCAAATGGACAGATATAACTTTCTATTAAAGAATCATCAATACAACCATCTGGTGAAGTAACCGTCAACTTTACATCGTAACAAATTGGGGCTCCATATACAGTAGTCACCGCTCCTAAAGCCGTTGATGAGGATCCATTTCCAAAACTCCAAACAACACTAGAGACTAACCCCGGATCTGTTTGATTATCAAACTCCACTTGGACGGGGTAACAACCGTCTACTTTATCTGCTTCAAAAGTTGCAATCGGCTGATCAAATAGGTCTACTTCTAAACATTCTGTTACAGGAGTAGATTCACAGTTATCGGTTATTGTTAAACAATATTGAGTTAATTCTGTTGGAGAAACAGTTGTTTGACTACTTGTTGCGATTATGCTAATTCCATCACTCCACTCATAATTGTAAGGACCATCATTACCTCCAGACACAGAAACAGCATCTAACACCGTATTTGTATTAATGCAAATTGTTGTGTTTCCGCTATTCGTAAGTTGTAAAGGAGGGTTTAAGTTAACACAAACCGTTTCAGTTTGTGAAATACAACCGTTTACATCTGAAACAAAAACATCATAGCAAGTATTTACTAATGGATTTACATTATGGGCCCCATTTCCAACTAACCCTTGATCCCAAGTCTCCGTATATGGTGCGCCTAAACCTCCGGTAGGTGAGACAGCTAAAACAGCTGTTCCATTTTCACATATTGTGGTGTCGTTTGATTGATTTAATATAAAAGGAACTGCAACTTGAATCGCTATATAAGCAGTATCAGAACAACCAATACTTGCATCTCCAGTTACATAGATTAATGTATCTGTTAATTCTGTAGAGGGATCAAACATTGTTGCAGGAGTATTCCCATTACTATCGAACCAAATTCCTCCAGTTGAAGCAGTTCCATCTAATAAAGTGTTGATGTCGACTGCTGGATCTGACTGACAATAATCAACAGCGTTATCAGCACCAGCCAATGGAATAGGATCCATGGTTAATGTGACCTGATCCTCTGTAAAACAAAGAGGATGCCCTGCTTTATACGCTTGAACAGTATAAGTTACATCAGCTGTGATTGATGCTGTTGGATTTGATACATTAGGATCAGATAAGCCTGCAGCAGGAGACCAAGTATATACAACAGCTCCTGGATTTGGCGAAACACTAGCTCCTAATTGAAAAGGTGCATTAGGACAAATAGTTGCGTCTGGAGAAGCAGTAGTGATAGGATTTGGAGTAATTTCTACAGTTACGGAAGTATCATTTGTGCAGCCATGGTTATCTATAACGTTATAAGAATAGCTATAAGAACCGGCAGAGGTAGGCGTAGCTGTTATACTATTTCCATCTCCAGAGATGACTGCGTTAGGAGCTGGTGACCAAAAAGAAGAATCAGATTGAACTCCTATAATCGGTTTAAAATAACTTATTCCTGGATAAAGCGAAGGGTCAAAATCTAATCCCCAACTAAATATATAACCATCATCCGACCCTAATAAATCACAAATTTCTATTTGCCAAGTCCCATTCATATCACAACCAACAAGACCATTTAGTGGACTTTCACTTTCATACGTACCAGCTGGTAAGGTGGTATTCCCGACAGAGTTATCTACCCAAGTTCCATTTGTTGCCGTTGGACTCCAAGTATAATCAAAACCTGTACCTGGACCAGATGTTTCATCATCTATTGGATTCCCTAAATAAGTCCCTGCTCCACCTTGGTTATGCATTAGAACACTTTGACCAGTAGGACAAATTATACTAACCTGTAAATCCCCCATGTATGAATGCTCAAAGTTCATTGAAATCCCAATTAAATCATTAATACTGTTTAACTGTTGTCCTGGATCAAAAGCTCCAAAGTTAAGTGTAGAGGTAAAACATGAGCCTACTTGATCTGGAATATACTGTGCTGAGCCAAAGTTACCATAAGGTGCTCCTGTCCATGCCTGAGCATATTGATCTGGGAAAGCATCTACAACGATAGACTCCCCCAAACAAACTGGACCTCCAACTGTCACTGGCTCAAATACAGGATCTGGTGCAACTAGCACTACCATTTCTACTGAGTTTGTATTAAAGCAACGCACATCTGGGTTATCATCTTTTACTTGCAATGAAACTCTGTATGCTCCCTCTGTATTAAAAGTATATGAACTACTTACCCCACTTAAGCTATCTTTATCTGCGCCTTCATCATAATCCCAATAATATTTATCTAAGTTAAATCCTGGTTGAGCAAATGAAGTACTTGCGTCAAAGTTAACTACATCTCCTTTACATATTCTTGCAATAGTATCCGGAATCGTTGTTGCTGCAGCAAAAGGTGGTCTGCAAGGGTACTCGCAATTCGCAGTAATGATAAAACTACCTGTCCCTACATCATTAGAAGTAAAAACGATAGTTAAACATCCACTTGTATTATTTGGAGAAGGAACAATTAACAAGCCATTTACATTAATTCCTTGCGCTTGATAAACAGGGTTTCCAACCACTGCATTACC
Organism: Flavobacteriales bacterium; assembly: GCA_024635865.1. GTDB lineage: Bacteria > Bacteroidota > Bacteroidia > Flavobacteriales_D > Parvicellaceae > S010-51. The sequence continues at coordinate 2,379 of JAGXIB010000186.1, read as the reverse complement.
ATCATAGACTGATATCACATCAGCATTGTTACCCCCCATCATATCTGTATTAGTAGGATCCAATAAAAGGTTTTGCATGTTTAAAACTAACTCTTGTAAAGGGTCGTCAGAACAAACAGTTAGTGTAAAGCTTTCATTATTTGAGTATCCAGGCCCTCCAGCTCCACCTGTATCGTGAATAACTCCATTACATGACGATACATTCCCATCAGAAATAGAATAAACTTGAGCATGTATACCAGTACTAATAAGTACTAAAAAAAGAAAAAAGATAATTTTCATAAATAATTAATTCTTATGTATTGAGCATTAAGTCAACAAAAAGGTAACGTAAAGCTAACAAATAGGTTGCTTAATAGGACTGATTTATTCTCTAATTCTTTTGAAATATAAATAAGCAGCAACAATTGCAAAAATAGCATTTGGAACCCATACTGCGATCTTAGGTGCTAAACCTACATTTGTAGAGGCCACAGTTGTCATTTTCATAAAGAAAATATAAATCACACTTATTATTAAGCCTACAATTAGATTTTTACCTACACCTTCTCTAGATTTTCTAGAAGATACGGCAACACCAATTAAGGTAAGGATATAAGTTGCAAAAGGATAAGCAGTTCTTTCATACAATACAATTTCTATGTTAGTTAACATTGTAGAACCTTTTTCTCTTTCTCGATTTCTAAACTTAATTAACTCTTGAGTACTCATAGCCTCCATAATGTTACTGCGCTGAGCTAAATCTTTGGTACTAAAATTAAGTAAGGTGTCTATCTTATCATATCTTAAAATAGTTTCCCCTGAATCACTAATTTGCCTAATAAATACATTATTCAATTCCCAATTATGTTTAACACTATCTCCATTCGCTAAATTCACTTGCATATCGGTAGTTAATTCGTATATCCCTTTTTTGTTGGTTTTCCATGTTTCTACCCAAAGTCGATCTACTCTATTGTGTCTAGTATTTATTCGATTAAACCGAACAATAGTATTTGAGTCTATCTCAATAGTTACTTTTTTAAACTTACCTTCTACCAACGTAATATATTTACTCTCAAAATCTAACCTCTTTTTATTTGAATGAGGCACGACAAAATGATTCATTAATAGTGCTACTAAAAGTAAAAAGGTAGAAACAATCATGTAAGGCCTTGTGAACCGAGCAAAACTGACACCATTGCTAAGGATTGCGATAACTTCGCTTCGCTGAGCCATAAAACTTGTAAAAAATAAAACAGCGAGAAAGATAATCAAAGAGCTAAAAAGGTTAACATAGTGTAAAAAGAAATAAGGGTAATAACCTAACATTACATCTAAAAACCCTATATCATTACTTTCATCTGTAAAATCCCTTAGCTTTTCACTTACATCTATAACTATAGCGATACTCATGACTGCCAGAATCATAAAAACATAAGTTCCTAAGAACTTTTTAATGATATATAAATCTAATTTTTTCAATTTTTTATTTTAGAGCTTTTTTGTGTTAAGGATAGAGCAAATTGTTTGAACTCCTTTTTATTTTTTGTTAAAAAGAGTGAGTTGTGATAGCTTGACTTTATAACTTTTGTTATAAAGAAACACCCAAAACTGTTATAACCTATTTTTAAGTTTAGGTACCATTTTATTTTTCCATTCCCCAAATGTTCCTGCTTTAATTTGTTCCCTTGCTTCTCCTACCAACCAAAGATAAAAGGCTAAATTATGAACGCTTGCAATTTGCATTCCTAATGATTCTTTTGCTGCAAATAAATGTCTAACATAAGCCTTAGAATAAAAACTATCGACATAAGAAGTTCCATTTTCATCTAAAGGAGAAAAATCTTCTTTCCATTTAGCATTCTTTAAATTCATAATACCTTCACTAGTGAAAATTGTTCCGTGCCTTGCATTTCTTGTTGGCATAACGCAATCGAACATATCTACTCCTAACGCTATTCCTTCTAAGATATTATCAGGAGTTCCAACTCCCATTAAATATCTTGGCTTGTCTTTTGGTAGAATATCACATACTAGTTCTGTCATTTCATACATCTCTTCTGCTGGCTCTCCTACAGAAAGGCCTCCAATTGCATTTCCTTCTCTTTCAAAAGAAGCTATTTTTTCGGCAGACTCTTTTCTTAAATCTTTATAGGTACTCCCTTGTACTATTGGGAAAAATGTTTGAGAATAGCCGTATTTATCTTGTGTAGCATCGAAATGTTCTGTACAACGCTTTAACCAACGATGTGTCATATGCATAGATCTCTTTGCATAAGAGTAATCGCATGGATATGGTGTACATTCATCGAAAGCCATAATAATATCGGCTCCTATTGTTCTTTGAATATCGACAGCAATTTCTGGACTAAAAAAATGTTTCGAGCCATCAATATG
>JAGXIB010000018.1 GCA_024635865.1 Flavobacteriales bacterium | reverse complement strand
TACTTAGGCCTGTTGTAATTAAATAATCGATTTTATATCCAGCACTTGTGGCAGCTTTGGTTAAATTGTCGCCTCCTTGTGGAGCATAGCCTAATTCGAATTTTTTTATTGTTTCCTCACTAAATCCACGTTCTTTAAAATAAGAGAGTCCAATTGCTTTTCCTTCATTGGTTTCCATCATCTGACGAATAAAGAAATCTTTGGCGTATTGATTAACCAAATACAAGCTTTCTCGTTCACTTTGTGCTTCAATTTGGTCTGCAGTTAATTCCTCTTCTTCTATTTCTATGTTGTAACGTTTCGCTAACCAACGTAAAGCTTCTGGGTAATTGAAGTGTTCATGTTCCATCACAAAGGAAACGACATTCCCTCCTTTCCCTGAACTAAAGTCTTTGAAAATCCCCTTAGCAGGAGAAACCATAAAAGAGGGAGACTTTTCATTTACAAATGGACTCAATCCTTTGTAGTTAGATCCTGACTTTTTTAAGCTCACGAAATCATTGATTACTTCAACGATATCAGCAGTATCAAATATTTTCTCTATGGTTTCTTTAGGAATCATAATTTATGTACTCTCACAAAGTTAATGAAATCATTTTATAGAGAAATTTATTTCAGATCTATATTATAACAAATATAAATTGACAAGTTTACAAGGGGTCAATTATTAAAGAATAAAACCACTTAATGATCTAGTTTTGATGATGTCAACCCCTTTTTTAGTTAATTAATCATTTAATTAGTCATCAAGTTTGAATTATGGATGATTTCTAAAATAAAATTCGGAAATTGCAGTTAGTTATATTATATATAAGTAGGTGAGAGCAATTTTGATCCATTTTTTATTAGTTTTTAGCGGTTTTTTATTCGCTCTAAATTTACATGCTCAGAATTATGGTAATGAATGGATTAATTATAATCAGAAGTATTACCATTTTAAAATTGCTAATACAGGAATTCAAAGACTTGGGTTTAATGAATTAAATTCAGCTTTAATAGCCACAGGAGATGATATTGCAGTAATTAATCCCAACAATTTTCAGGTTTTTGGAAGGGAAAAAGAGATTAGCCTCTACATTAATGATGGGGGAGATGGACAATTCAATTCAGGAGATTACATAGAGTTTTATGCTCAAAAAAATGATGGTTGGTTAGATTCTCTTCTGTTTGATGACCCTACATTTATTGGAGACTCTTATTATAGTTTAGTTAACGACACTATCAACTATTTTTTTACTTGGAATAATTCAGTTACCAATAAAAGGATGCAGGTAGAAACAGATGTCTCCCACAATGCTTATCCAGAACAAGATTATTGTTGGAGAAAGACCTTTAAAAAGCATACAGAATTGTATGCTCAAGGAAGTAAGTTTCAAGGACTTTCTAGCCCTAAGTATGAATCTGGTGAAGGTTGGATGAGTAGTGCTTTTTCCACCAACCAAACTAAAATTTCAGATTTAACAACTTCTAATTCTTATACTGCAAATACTTCTTTAAAAGCCTTTTGTGAGGCGGTATCTGCTAGTGCCTCATCTTCTTCATATACCGGAGCCTTTAATCATAATACTCAAATTTTGTTTGGAAGTTCAAATACATTAATGGCAGATACATCTTACACAGGATATCAGATGATTAAAAAATCTTTTGAGGTGCCACTTAATTTACTAGGCAATAACCAAACTGAAGTAAAACATAGGATTACCAATATAGGGCAGCTTTCAGATTTTCAACAAGTATCCTCTGTCACTTTATTCTATCCTCATACTTTTAACTTTAGTAATCAAAACTATTTTGAGTTTGGACTACCAGCTAACTCTTTTGGATCTAAATACCATGTCACTATTTCTAATGTACAAGGAAGTAATCCTTTTACTTATATCATAGGAAGTACAGTAACTAAAATTCCAATGGTTCAAGTTAGTGGTGATTGGAAAGTGGTATTGCCCAATGCTTCTCAAGATTCTATTAGTGTTGTTCTTATTGATTCAGCTAATTATAATTTAATTACTAACGTTGAACCTATAAATCAATTAGCTCAATTTAACGATTTTAGCTTGGTGACAGCAAACAATCCTTATGTGATTATTACGCATCAAAACTTATTGAACGGAGCTAGAGAATATGCAGCATATAGGGCAAGTGGAAATTATGACACTCTTTTAATAGATGTTCAACAGCTTTACTATCAGTTTGGAGGTGGAATCGAAAAACATCCGTTATCCATTAGACGTTTCTGTAAACAGGCGATAGATGTATGGCCAAATGAGCCTGGACATTTGTTTTTAATAGGTAAGTCTGTTAGAGATGTAAATGAAGCAAGCTTAGGTTCAAGACAAGATGTTGCAGCTTATAAAAGAAATATGGTGCCTTCTTTTGGTTATCCTTCTTCCGACAATAATTACACCGCTGGTTTAGAGCTAGGAAAACAATCATTTGCAATTCCTACTGGTCGACTAAGTGTTACTCAGAATTTTCAAATTAATGAGTATTTAGAAAAAGTAATCGCTTATGAAAGTGAACAAACACCTTATTTAAATTATACAATACAAGAGAAAGAATGGCAGAAGAATGTCTTGCATTTTGGAGGGGGGGCAGATAGTTTAGAACAGGCACAACTTAATTCTTACCTAAATGGTTTCAAAACAATTATAGAAGACACACTGTTTGGAGGTTTGGTAAAGTCATACACCAAAGATCCAACATCTTCTGTTATTAATTCAGATGACTTTTTTAACGTTCAAGAAGATTTAAAAGAAGGAGTATCTTTAATTACTTTTTTTGGACATGCTTCTAATGGTGGTGGATTTAGTCAAAATATAGACAGCCCCAACAACTGGAATAACGAGGGGAAGTATCCCGTTGTTATCGGCTTAGGTTGTTATACAGGAGATGTTCATCAACCCGACACCAATAGTTATGCAGAACAATTAATAAGGCCTCATAATGAAGGAGCTATCGCTTTTATCTCCACCGTTAAATTAGGCTTTGTGACTTACATTGGGAACTACACTAATTTCTTTTATAAAGATTTTTCTAAAGGAAGTTATGGAGCTACAATTGGGCAACAAATGAAACATACTGTTGATACATTAAATCAAATTATAGGAGGATCAAACTGGGATGTGATTCAAGAAAGTAATTTTAATGGGATGTCTTTGCAGGGAGATCCTGCATTAAAACTAAATACTCATTTAGCTCCTGAAATAGTACTTGATGAGTCCAGAGTTTGGAGTATTCCATCTCAAATAGATTTATCGATAGATACTTTTGATTTATATGTCGTTGCAACAAATATAGGGGCAGCTTTTAGAGATTCTTTTAGTTTAGAAGTAACAAGGACATTTCCTAATGGAGTAGATTCGGTCTACTCTAAAATAGTTTCTGGATTATTGAATATAGATACTATTGTTTTTAGGTTACCAACATACCATAACATAGCAATAGGAGCAAATAACTTTTTAATCAAGGTAGACTTACCAAATTCTGTTATTGATGAGCATGCAGATGAGTTGATTAATAATCAAGTTAATTATACCAATTATGTAATATCAAATGGCTTATTGCCAATTTGGCCTTATGAATATGCAATTGTTCCAAACAGTGAAGAAACATTAAAAGCCTCTACGGTTAATCCATTTGAGCCTTTTAGAAAATATGTTTTTGAAGTCGATACTACAGATTTATTTAATTCACCATTTAAAAAAGTACAATATCGATTAAGTAGTGGAGGGGTAATCGAGGCTTTTCCTTCACATTGGATCAATAGCGATACTCAATTACCTGATCCACTGTCTTTCACAGATAGTACTGTTTATTTTTGGCGCTGTAGCCCCGATAGCAGTGTGAAAGACTGGTTAGAATCTTCTTTTCAATACATCCCAAATAAATGGGGGTGGGGGCAAAGTCACTTTTTTCAGTTTAAAAACAATAACTTTACTAACATAGATTACAATAGGCCTGATAGGACTTTTGATTTTCATCCTTCTGCGGCAAAGCTAGAGGTAGACACTAAGATACACTTAAATACACATTGGACAAGCCCAGAACCACAAGCTACATTATGGAAGATATCTGGTCAAACTCAAGATTATGGAGGTTTTGTTTGGCCAGCTATTCATGTTGGAGTCATAGACCCAGTTACCTTAAAAGCATGGCAAACTCCATTTGATCAAGGAAATGGTAATGTGGTAAATGCAAACAATTGCTTCGGTCAATTTAATGGTGATCCATCTGTTTGTTCTACTACTTCTCTTATTGGAAGAAATAGAGCTCAAGGGATGTTTATTTTTAATTATAATAATCCAGATCAAATGGATTCGCTTGCTACCTTTTTAAGCGATAAAATACCTGATGGCCATTACATTATTGCTTACTCTTATATTCCTAATAACTATACTTCCCCTATGTCTTTAAATGGAGCAATGCCTAATCAATTATTTACAGCGTTACAAAGTTTAGGGCTAAATGGATTTAATCAAGGAGATCCAGATGATGGTTTTATTTTCTTTTGTGAGAAGGGAAATCCTTCAAGTGTTCAGGAGATTCACTCTCAGCCAATGCAATCGGGGGTAACCTACTCCGGTGTAGAACCTTTAGAGTTAGAAACTATCATTCAAGGTTCTAATGTCCAAGGCTACATGAACTCTACTATTGTAGGGCCATCAAAAAAATGGGAAAGACTATATTGGACACAGAAACCAAAAGAAAATCCAACAGGTGACTCTACTCTAATTATGTTATATGGAATAACAGAGTTAGGTACTGAAATTAAGTTAATAGATACGTTGATGACTTCAAACGACTCGATCATAGATCTTGATAATAGAGTAGATGCTTCAATTTATCCTTCTGTTAAGTTGGAAGCATGGGAAATTGACTCAACTACATTTACTCCAGCTCAAATTAGTCGCTGGCAAATAATTTTTGATCCAGTTCCAGAAGCTGTTGTTAACCCTAATAAAGGGTTGTACTACTCTGTTTCTAATGATAGTTTACAAGAAGGAGATTCAGTTAAAATTGCTGTAGCAATAGAAAATATTAGCGCTTTTGATATGGACAGCTTAAAAGTTAATTATTGGATAGAAGATTTAAATCATACTCAGAATAACCTTAGTTACCCTAGACAAGATTCATTAAAGGCTGGTGAAGTTTTACTGGATACCTTATCTATTTCTACTATTGGGTTCTCAGGATTAAACAGTATATGGATGAACATCAACCCAAGGATTTATGGGCTAACTCAAGACCAGCCAGAACAGTTTTATTTTAACAACTTCATGCAGAAGTCTTTTATAGTAAACACAGATATCACAAACCCAATTTTAGATGTGACTTTTGATGGAGTACATATACTAGATGAGGATATTATTAACCCTGCACCTGTTATTGTAATTTCACTTGATGATGAGAATGAATTTTTATTATTAAATGAGGACATTGATACAGCAAATATTCAAGTTTCTTTATTGAGACCAAATTCTTCTGCTTATGAAGTTTTAAATTATGTAGAAAATGGGGTTGAAAACCTAAAGTGGTTTCCTGCCAATTCAACAGATAATAAGTTTAAAATTGAATATAGTCCTCAATTCGAGGAAGATGGTATCTATAAATTAAAAGTTCAGGGTAGGGATAAATCTTCTAATTTTTCAGGAGACTTAAGTTATGAGATTGCTTTTGAAGTTGTTAATGAATCTTCTATTACGAATATCTATAATTATCCTAACCCATTTTCTACAAAAACTCATTTTGTTTTCACTTTAACAGGAAAAGAGCTCCCTGATCAATTTCAAATACAAATTATGACAATTACAGGGAAAGTAGTTAGAGAAATAGATTTATCTGAATTGGGTGCGATTAAAATAGGGAACAATAAAACGGAGTTTTTTTGGAATGGGAAAGATCAATTTGGAGACCAGTTAGCTAATGGAGTTTATCTTTATAAAGTTACGGCTAAGATCAACGGGGAATCTATAAAAAATAGAACTACAGCTGGAGATAAAGCATTTAGGAACCAAATAGGAAAAATGTACTTATTAAGATAGGTTGTTTTTTTATTAAAAATACACGCTGTATTTCTGTAAGTGTTGATATCAGCACTTTGTTGTTAAAAACTTTCGTCAATCAAATCAAGCGGTTTGTCAATAATTATAAAAATAGGAACAATATTTCCCTTTCTTTGTAATGTGTAAAAGATATATGTCTATGAAAGCGAATCTAAAAAATATAATGTTAGCTGTTTTGGTTGCTTTGTCTACTTCTATGTTGGCAAAAGCTCCTCAGGATGTCAACAAACTTGACGATAATGGGAAGAAAACTGGATATTGGATCATTACGGGTAGTATGAGCAAGGAGAATGGATATGAGCCTGATGCTAAAGTTGAAGAAGGAGAGTACATCAGTAGTCGAAAAACTGGCTTATGGAAAAAATATTGGACGAATGGGAAATTAAGAAGTGAAATTACTTTTAGTAGAGGTAGACCAAATGGGGATTACGTCACTTATTTTGAAAATGGAAACGTAGAAGAAAAAAGTTCTTGGGGAGGAAATAAACAAACTGGAACCTATGAAATGTACTATCCTAATGGACAGTT
>JAGXIB010000185.1 GCA_024635865.1 Flavobacteriales bacterium | reverse complement strand
GTATGATATAACTCATGCGAACTTACTCCTAACAACTCATCATAAAAGTTTTCAAACACGTCATAACTTGGACCTAAAGTTAGTACAGTACTTTTTTGATGTTCGACTCCATGGTAATATTTATATGGTGTGATTTGAAATAAGAAATGAAACTCATCCACCGGAAAACCACCAAATATTTTAATTTGATAAGCAGTAAACTTTTTAAAATCCGTTATCAATCGATCCCAATCTGGAAGAACTTCTCCTTGAAACCAAATATGAAAAGGAACCCCGTCTACTTCATACTCTCCATGTTGTAAACTATTAGACACTATAAAAGGAGAATCTGCTAATTCATGAAAATCCTTAGCTTCGAAAAGGTCCTCTCCTACTTTCTTTAAACTTGTCGCAACCTGATGCTCTAATGGATAGTCTATTTTCACCAGTCTTTTAGAATATAAATCTTTTGGGTCATAGATACAACAGTTAACAGGATTAACATATAGTTGATTATCATCTAAATAGGTTGCTCCAGAGTTTAAGTCAGAAGCATAATATAAATAATGGACGAAAATCTCCTCTTCTTCTTTGCACTCTATTTTCCAACTGTCTATTGTAACCTTATTACAGTTTAAGCTTTTTCCGTCTAACGTAAAAGCACAAAAATCTCTAACATTTTTAGCAAAATTACCTAATTCATACCTTCCAGGTCTCCATGCTGGTAACTGTAAAACAATTTCATCTTTATTAACTGTATTTACTTCTACATCAATAGTGATAAAATGGTGATGAGGTTTTTGATAAGAAAAGGTATATTTCATGTTGCTATTTATTTCTTTTAATTCTAATACTCAAATATAAAAACAATATCTTTAACAGATGAATTATTTAGCACACATTGCACTTTCTGGAGTCAACACTGACGTTATGATTGGTAATTTCATTGGTGACTTTATTAAAGGAAATGATTATAATAATTACCCTAAAGACTTAAAAAAAGGAATGTTACTCCATCGAGATATTGATTCATTTACAGATAATCACCCCCTTACGATTCAAAGTAAACGTCGATTTTATGAAGCATATCCAAAAGTCGGAGGAATTATAACCGATATCCTATATGATTATTTTTTGTGTCAACAATGGAATAAGTTCTATGCTATTGAATTAAATGATTTTATTGCTAAAACCTACGTAACATTAAAGTTAAACAAAAGTAAATTTCCAAAAGAAATGGACTACCTATATCAACACCTAATAAAAAATGATTGGTTTCAAAGATATCAAACTCAAGAAGGTACTGCTTTAACCTTAACAGAAATTGGTAAACGTCTTAAATACCCAAAAGATTTAGGAATGGCTTTTCATATTGTAAATGATAACTTTAATTCCTTTGAGGAGGAGTTTAGTGAGTTTTATAAAGAGTTATTGAACTTTTGTAATCATTTTATTGACGAAAATTAATTTTAAGTTGTAATTTACGTTCTTAAATTAAAATATGTGTTATGAGTATTTATGATTTCGAAGCCAAAACAATACAAGGAGAAACAATAAAATTAAGCGAGTACAAAAACAAGGTCATTATTATTGTAAACACAGCTAGTAAATGTGGATTAACTCCTCAGTACAAAGGTTTAGAAGAATTATATCAGAAATATAAAGACAAAGGGCTAATAGTTCTTGGCTTTCCCTGTAATCAATTTGGAGGACAAGAACCTGGAGAAGCAAACGACATTAGTGAGTTTTGCGAAATAAACTATGGCGTTTCATTTCAATTATTTGACAAAGTAGAGGTGAATGGAACAAATGAACATCCTCTATTTTCTTACCTAAAAAAAGAGTTACCCACTCTTTTAGGTAGAAGTATCAAATGGAATTTCACTAAATTTGTAATTGACAAATCTGGAAATCCAGTAAAGCGTTTTGCTCCCACCACGTCACCAAAGAAAATGGAGAAGCTAATTAGTAAACTAATATAACATTATGGCTTATTACGATTTTCTTGCAGATAGAATTCGACAAATCTTTATAGAACAGAATGCTCCTGCCTTTGAAAAGAAAATGATGGGTGGATTAGTTTTTATGCTCGATGATAAAATGTGTTGCGGGATCTCATTTAATAAAAACAACGGTAAAGAGCTCCTAATGGCAAGAATAGGAGAAAAAGCCTATTTAAAAAACAAAAGTAAACCTGGGTGCAATCCAATGGACTTTACAGGAAGGCCGATGAAGGGCTATGCTTTTATTGATGATAGTGGATTTGATTTAGACAATGACTTGGAACACTGGATTAAGCTATGTATTGAATTTAATCCTCAGGCGAAAAGCAATAAGAAATAATTTATTTATAATAAGCTTTTACATCATCTCTTAAGTTGTAATTTAAAGCCATAACCTCTCCGTAAGCACCTGCTGATCGTATCGCTAATAAATCTCCTCTTTGTATTTTTGGTATTTCAATTGCTTTTCCAAAACAATCTGAAGATTCACATATAGGACCAACCACATCATATTTTTGTTGTTCCTTTGCTTTTGATGTTAAACTTTCAATTTTATGATATGCTTGATATAAAGCTGGCCTTAATAATTCTGTCATTCCAGCATCTAAAATAGCAAAATCAGTTTTAACTCCATTTTTAATATACAATACTTTACTAATTAATGCGCCACACTGTGCTACAACCGAACGACCTAGTTCAAAATGTAACTCTTGATGAGGCATTAATTCTAAGAAGTCATCAAAAATCTTAAAAAATGTTTCGAAATCTGGAATTGTATTTTCATCAGGATTATGATAGTCTACTCCTAATCCTCCTCCAACATTAATGTGCTTTAAAGGAATATTTCTATTTTGAAACCATTCTTGTATTTCATTCACCCTTATACACAATGATTTAAATGCGGTTAAATCAGTTATTTGAGAACCGATATGAAAGTGCAAACCTATTAATTCTAAGTTATTTAATTTCTCTAACTTTTCGACAACTGCTTCTAGCTCCCATTGGCTTATTCCAAACTTATTTTCTTCTAATCCTGTTGTAATATAACGATGCGTATTTGCCATTACATTGGGGTTTATTCTAAGTGCTATTCTAGCAGTTTTTTGTTTGACTTCTGCTAGTTCGTTAATGACTTCTAACTCTTGAATTGATTCACAGTTGAAACTAAAAATATCATGGTCTAGCGCTAGATTAATTTCTTTGTCAGACTTTCCTACACCTGCAAAAACGACTTTTTCTTTTGAAAAACTATAATCCAATGCTTTTTTAACTTCGTTCCCGCTTACACAGTCTGCTCCTAATCCATACTCTTGAATTAATTTTAAAACATGATCATTAGTATTTGCCTTAAAAGCATAGTGAACATGATAATTATACCTAGAAGAAACTTCTGTTATAATTTTAAGTGTTTGCTCTAAAATTTCAAGATTATAGAAATAAAAAGGGGTTTCAAGCGTCTCAAACCTTAAAATATCATCTTTAGTAAACATCTGCAAAAAGATTTTGATTTAATAAATTTAAAGCTTCTTTTTTATCTGAAGTATTCACTAATAAAGAAACATTATGACGGCTACCTCCATATGAAATCATTCGTATCGGTATATTTTTTAATGCCTTAAATATTTCTAAAGCATATCCTTTACTTTCGTCAATAAAATTTCCTACAATACAAACAATAGACATTTGCTCATCGACTTCAACAACTCCTAAATTATTTAATTCTTCAGTAATGTTTTTTAAATAGGTATTATCATCTATTGTTATTGAAACTGCAACTTCAGAAGTTACAATCATATCTATTGAAGTTTTATAGATTTCAAATATTTCAAATATTTTACGCATAAACCCATAAGCCAATAACATTCGGCCACTCTTTATTTTTATGACTGTAATGTTATCTTTAGCTGCAATTGATTTAATTCCATTCCCTTTAATTTCAGAACCTATCAATGTTCCTTCAGACAAAGGACTCATTGTATTTTTTAATCGAACTGGAATGTTAGATTTTTTTGATGGTTGAATACTTGCAGGATGTAATATTTTTGCTCCAAAATAAGCTAACTCAGCAGCTTCATCGTAAGATAAATAATCGATCGACTTTGTTCCTTCAACAAACCTAGGGTCGTTATTATGAATGCCATCAATATCTGTCCAAATTTGAACTTCTCTAGCCGAAGATGCCACACCTATTAACGAAGCTGAGTAATCACTCCCTCCACGTTTTAGGTTGTCTACTTCTCCAAAAGAATTTCTACAAATAAAGCCCTGAGTAATTATAATCTTAGAACTAGTTTTTTCTATTTCTCTTAATAAATTTTCTTTTATGTAAAATTCATCAGGCTCCCCATCCTTATCAATTCTCATAAAGTCTAGCGCTGAGATTAGAGAAGAATCAATATTTTGCTCTTCTAAATAAAAATGAAGTAATGCAGTAGAAAGTAACTCTCCTTGAGCTAGGACTGCTTTTTCTTCATGGACTGTGAAAAGATCTTCTGTAAAAGAAATGATGTAATTAAAATGAGAGGTAATTAACTCTTTTCCCTTATTTTTAAAATGATCGTCTAAAAACAAGTCTTCTACAACTTCAAAATAATAATTTTGTAATGCTGTAACCTCTTCAATTGCCTTGAGATTTTCTTTACCATAGAGTAGTCTTGATATCTCAACTAGCTTATTTGTAGTTCCTGACATCGCAGATAAAACAACAATCTTAGTTTCATCTGTATTAATTAGCTTAGAAATTTCTTTAATTCTTTCTGGAGTGCCAACTGAAGTTCCTCCAAACTTATATACCACCATTCTTCGACTTTATCAATAATTATAATTTTACTGTCCCATAAATATATACTGAACAATATTTGCTCCCATTTGTAATGCTTTAGTTCTTGCCTCTTTACTATCGTTATGAACCGCTTCATCTTCCCATCCATCTCCTAAATCACTTTCAAAATCATAAAAACAAATGATACGGCCTTCATATTCTAGGCCAAAACCTTGAGGCGCTTGACTATCATGTTCATGTATTTTAGGTAATCCATTTTCAAAATCATATTTTTGATGATAGATTTCATGATTAAAAGGTAATTCTATAAGCTCTAATTCTGGAAAAACCTTTTTCAATTCTGTACGGATAAATTTATCCATTCCATAATTATCTGAGATGTGTAAAAACCCACCTGCTAATAAATACTTTCTTAAATTTTGAGCTTCTTGTGTGTTAAAAACAACATTCCCATGCCCAGTCATATGTACAAAAGGATAATTAAATAACTCAATACTACTCACATCAACTTCTTTAACAGTTTCATTAATGCTTGTATTCAAATTTGAATTACAGAACTTGACCAAATTAGGGACTGCGCTAGGATTAGCATACCAATCTCCTCCTCCGTTGTATTTAAGAACTGCAAATTCATAACTTTTTGTTGGCTTAAATGCAAAGAAAATAAGTACTACAATACCTATAAATAGTAATATGTTGTTTTTTTTTGTCATAAGATTCTACTAATTTAATAAATCCTTTACTTTATCCAATAAAAAAACAGGAGGTTTAATTGGTTTCATTGTTTTACCATCTACAAAAACTAATGTTGTTTCGGCAATACTTATTCTTTTGCCGTCTTTTTTAAATACCTCGTAGTGAAACTTTACTCTTGCCCCGGGATAATCTTTTAAACTGGTCTTTATCGTTAATTCATCGTCATAATATGCTGGCATTAAAAATTTAGTTTTTAATTCTAAAACAGGCATCATTACACCTAGATCTTCAATCGCTTTATAACTTATTCCAAGGTCCCTCATTAACTCTGTTCTACCCATCTCAAAGTACTGAGCATAATTGCCATGATGACAATATCCCATTTTGTCCGTTTCAGCATATCTTACCTTTACTTTTATTTCAGAAACATACATATTTTTAATAGCTTTGTAGTTGATTGTTTAATTCTATGACAAATTTAATAAAATATATAATCCTAGTTGGTTTTAGCCTTCTTTTAATCACTTGTAATAACACCTTACAAGTATCTGAAGCTAAATCAGAAAACAAAACAGTGGAGAAATCTATTATCATCTCTCCTTCAGTAGATTCTTTAATTTCCCCTTACAGAGATAGTATGAAAGCTCAAATGGATGAAGTCTTAAATAAAACATTAGTTGATTTGGAAGTTGGAGTACCAGAAGGACTTTTGGGAAACTTTATTACCGACTTAACTTTTTCTAGAGTTAGAAACACCATTGAAAATGAGCCTGATTTTTGCGTATTAAATAATGGAGGTTTTAGAACACCTATTTTAAAAGGGCCAATAACTAGAGGTAAACTATTTGAAGTTATGCCTTTTGAAAATGAGTTGGTCGTAGTAGAAATTTCAAGCGACAAAATGTTAGACTTAATAGAGTATGTAAGAAAAAAGTCTTTAATGGCTGAATCTAGAAAATCTGGTGTTCCTGTTAGTAATATTAGAATAATGCTAAGTAATGGAGAAGTTACTCACATTATGATTAATAATAGACAATATAGAGAAGGAAGATCTTATCGTGTAGTTACTACTGATTACTTAAGTGGCGGTGGAGATCAAATGGATTTCTTTTTAGATCCTATTAGTATTGAAAAAACTGGATTAAAGTTAAGAGATGTCATTATAGATCATGTTATAGAATTAAAGAAACGTGATGTAGCAGTAAATTTAGCATTAGATGGAAGAATACACAACGCCGAATAGAAGGTCTTTTATTAAACAAATAGCAGTTGGAAGCTTAGGTATTTCAACTTTAAGTTCATTTAAAGCTTTAAATCTAAAAAGTGGACTAAAAAAGGTGACGATTCTCCATACCAATGACCTGCACAGTAGAATTGATCCTTTTCCTATTAACCACCGAAAATATCCTGGACTAGGAGGAATTTCTAAAGTTGCTACATTAGTAAAGCAAGTAAAACAAGAAGAAGATCATGTTTTAGTATTAGACGCTGGCGATGTTTTTCAAGGCACTCCCTATTTTAATTTATACGGAGGAGAGTTAGAGCTTAAACTAATGAGTAAAATTGGTTATGATGCTTGCACCATGGGAAATCATGATTTTGATAATGGTTTAGACGGATTTAACAAAGTACTACCGAATGCTAATTTTCCTTTTTTATGTGCTAATTATGACTTTTCAAATACGGTATTAGATGGTAAAACAACACCCTATACCATCATAGAGAAAAATGGAATAAAAATAGGTATACTTGGAGTTGGAATAAAATTAAAAGGACTAGTTGATCAAAGACAATATAAAGAAACTATTTACTTAGATCCGGTTGAGCAAGCTAATAATTATGCCTCTTATCTAAAGTTAAAAGAAAATTGTAACTTAGTCATCTGTCTATCTCATTTAGGTTATGAATATTCAGATAACAAACTGTCTGACAAAGAATTAGCTAAGAAATCTAAAAATATTGACCTCATTATTGGCGGTCATACACATACTTTTTTAGATAAAGCTGAAACTTTCTATAATAAAGAAGGTAAGAAAGTATTAGTAAATCAAGCTGGTTGGTCTGCTTTAAGTTTAGGACGTATTGATTTTTATTTTGATATGAAAAAATCACAAAAAATTGATTTTGAAGCAAATAGATTTTACTCTAAAAACTATGCCGAAATTTAACATTCTCTTGATGCTAAAAAAAGTTATAAAACAATAGTAAAAACATTTTTTTATTAACTTTTTTTTGTGAACATTTGTAGTGTTGGAGTTAGGGACATATTTAAGTTTAAAAACCTAAATTTTAGATAATAACTTTGGCCACTAAGAAGAATTTCTTAACCCATTAACATATAATAAAAAATGAGTAAAAACCTGAAACAAATTTGGGATAACTGTCTTATGGTTATCAAAGATAACGTGCCATTGCAAGCTTTTAAGACTTGGTTTGAACCTATTAAACCAGTTAAATTAAGAAGCAATGTGCTAACTATCCAAGTTCCTTCTCAGTTTTTTTACGAGTGGCTAGAAGAACATTATGT
>JAGXIB010000184.1 GCA_024635865.1 Flavobacteriales bacterium | reverse complement strand
GTCTATGGCTTCTTTTGTATACCCAAAACCAGAGTTTACAACATTGGTCATGTTTGTGTCTGTGGCAATTCTCCAGTCTATTTTTACACTATCACTAGAAAGAGTATCGTTTGTAAAACGAGTCCATAAAATTACAGCATTGGACAATGGATCTCCTGACGCAACTCCATGATAAAAAGGATATAATGCAGGGTCTAATTTTTCTCTAATTTCTTCCTGAGCATTTAACAAGAAGGCAAAAAAGAAAAGTGAAGACATTAATAATAATTTAATTCTCATAGTGTTTTATTTTATAATAATTTTATTCATTGATTTTCTGGTGCCACTGTTAATTTCAAAAAGGTAGATTCCTTGAGGTAAGTTTAAATTATTGATAGGAAAAGTGTTTTCACCTTTGAGGACCTTCTTTTTGGTAATAAATCTTCCTCCTATATTATAAATAGAGAGTGTTCCTTCTTCATTCTCTAAATCAATCGTAATTGTTTCACTAGCAGGGTTTGGAAATATTTTAACTTTTATTTCTGGGGTTTCCTCAATACTAGTTTGAGAAATAGAGCTGTTGTAGCTGAACTCAATTATTAGCTTTGGTGCTTTGTTGGCATCAGTATCTCTAGAGTAAGCCGACCTTGTTCCTGTACCTTCAATTAAAAATGTAACGGGGTTGCCAGACTGCCATCCGTTTTTATTTACTAATTGTTGAAGTAGGGTAGTAAGGCTAGGTGACTGCTCAACACTTTCTAAAGTCCAGTCATTAGGGCTCCAAGAAACAGAGTTACTCGTTTTAAGTCTGCTTGAAATATCATAGTCCGCTCCTTGAAAAGCAGCAGAATTATGATCATCTTCTGCATAAATCGTAAAGTTTGCTGCATTTGACTCATCTGAATCTGCAGTAAACTGAAGGTAAGCGTTTATAACTGTTGCTCCTTGAGGTAATGCTAAATTATCGTAACGTAACCCAACCCATTGGTCTTCATCAGATAAAGGCCAAACCCACTCTTCAATACACAATTCTAAGTCAGAACTTGTTAAGTCGACAGAACCATCGTCTTTATGCTCTTCTGCGTCATCGTTATCCGTAAGAATATCCCCTTCTATTGTAACATTCCCCACATGAATTTTAATTTCATCTGAGACATTATGCCAACCATCGTTATCTATTGCCCAGGCAGTAATTACATAATCATCATCTGAAGGCATCGTCCAATTAAAAGAGTAAGGTGCGCTTAAGTCATTTCCTACAAAAACATCATTGATATAAAACTTAACCTCTTGAACACTTCCTCCAACATCTGAAGCATTTGCTGTTATGTTTATATTTTGAGTAGAAGAGAAGTATTGTTGATGAAATGGGTAGGTAACTGCAACCAAGGGTCTTCCTAGGTACTTATTGTTGGTAATATAAACTGAGCTTCCATTACTTGGAGACCATAAGTTAGCCCCTTGAGGAACAGTAAAACGATCATTGTCTAAAACAGATGCAACACTATTTGCATTGTCTGTTCCTATGGTTCTAATTTCAATGGTATCTCTAGTCACCTTTATCCATTTAAAACTATTGAAGCTGTCAGAATCTCTAGTCCAAGATCTATTGTTGTCATTTGTTCTTAACGGTGCTCCCCAACATCCTTCTCCAATATAGACAGAACCATAGATGCTATCTAATTCGTACCCATCGTCTGAGTTTGGACCAGAAGATGGCTTAATAGGCCAAGTTGTTTTAATGTCGTGAGCGTCACTTTCTATAATTAACCGTACTTGGTAATCGTAAAACAACTGTGCCCATGCATTGTATTGTCCATCTTCGTTTGTTTTTGTTGTTGTGTGAGGTCGAATGGACCTGTGGTACTGCGCTATATTCCAATCAAAACTATCTGCTGTATTTTGCAATTGAGTTTCTAGCCAGTTTTTTTGGTTTCCAGCAACAGAAATTTCGGTGTTTAACGTATAGATGTTCATGAAAGTTCCACCTACTGGAATATTATAATATTCATCAGCTGAAGGGACGTCGAATAAATCGTAGACCATTCCACTGCTCAATTCATGATTTCCTCTTTCCCAGATAACAGGGTACATTCTTCCATCTGGAGAAATTGTTAGTTGCCAATCATCCATCCAAGAAGCCCATTCAAAACTTGTTCCTAACCATGTATAGTCCCCGCCAAAAAGGACAAAATCTGGCCTTAACTTAGCGACTAATTTATTGGCGTTTTCTCTAGGTCCATTATTAGTTGAAGCCCTACTATCCCCTCCAGAAATAATAGAGATTGGTTTACTATTACCCATTGCAACAGTTTTAAACCAAAACCGATCACTCACTCCATCTGAGTCTTTGACAACAAAATAATACTTAGTATCTGGAGTTAGACCTGTTAATCGAACAAATGAATTGTCCATTCCATGAGCGCTAATCGTCCTACTAGGAATTTGAAAACTAGGGTAGGATGCCCAGTTTGTTCCAAAATCTGTTGTTCCAAAATAAACTGCCACAGACGAGCCTCCATTTTGATCCCAGCCAATAACAACTGAGGTAGCAGGGTCTTCTTGCAGTGACAATCGGTAGCGTCTAGTGTTTGCAGCAAAAGAACTACAATGTAATAAACCAACAACTAATAGTATTACAGATGGAATGTTTTTCATTAAACAATTAATTTAGTAGCTTTAACTTGGTAAAAATAAGCCTAACTTCATGAATAAACAAACGATTAATCATCTTTTGCGAATATCTGCAACTCTCCTATTTTTTGGGCGTTCTTGGGAGCATTTTCGTTGGTTAGGCCCTTATCGAGATGTCTTTTATAATCCAAATGGTCTTATTCTAAAGTCTATTTCTGTTTTTACAAATGAAACAGTAACTGAAATATACAATAATCACTTTTACGAAAATTTAGTCATTAACTTTTCAAAAGGGCTAGGAGTTGTTTTTTTACTTTCGGGATTAATTATTTTATTTTTTGAACGGTTAAAGAAACTAAAAGGTATAATTTATATCGGTTTATTGGGTTTAACCTTTAATTACTTTGGTCTTTTAATGGGAAAGCATTTTGAGATGTGGGGTATGTTTTTTGAACATAGCGCTCAGCTTGTTATTCCGTTATTGTTTTTATTGACAGTAGATAAAATAACAAGCCAAACCATTTACTTGGCTCAACTAGCTATTTCTATCACCTTTATAAGTCATGGCCTTTTCGCAGCAGGTTATTACCCTCAGCCTGGGCATTTTGCAGATATGCTTATTGTTAGTTTTGGAATAGAAGAGGACTTGGCTCGATTGCTTCTCGTAATTTTAGGAGTGTTAGATTTTGTATTTGGCTTGGTATTATTGATTCCTTATAAAAAACTAGATACTCAACTAAAAGCATTATTTTTTAATAGTTGGGTTTGGTATGGAGTTATTTGGGGGTTTTTAACTGCTGCCGCTCGTTTTTACGCTCCTTTTTCTTTAGAGTTGTTTTGGAGTAATATTACTCAGGATTTATTTCAGTTTTTGGTAAGAGTTCCGCACTTTACTATTCCTCTATTTATTTATTATGGGGTAAAGTTGAAGCTTAAAGAGAGTCAAGTATAACTTTCATTTCTTGTTGAATTTCTATTGCTTTTTCTCTTGCGACCTCCGCAAATTTTTCGGTTTGATCTGCATAGATAATTCCTCTAGAAGAGTTGACTAACAAACCAACATCTTTAGACAATCCGTATTTACAGACTTCTGCCAATGAGCCTCCTTGTGCTCCCACCCCTGGAACTAACAAGAATGAATTAGGAACAATTGCTCTTATTTTTTTAAAAACTTCTGGTCGTGTTGCTCCAACGACATACATTAAGTTTTCTTTATTTCCCCACTGTTTTGATGTTTCCAACACTTGTTCGAAAAGTTGGTTGCCATTGATGAGTTCTTGGTATTGAAGGTCTTCTCCTCCAATATTACTTGTTGCTGCCAATAAAATGACCCATTTATTATCAAAAGCTAAAAAAGGAGAAACAGAGTCTCTTCCCATATAAGGTGCTACAGTTACGGAGTCAAAGTTATAATATTCAAAAAATGTCTTGGCATACATTTTTGAAGTGTTTCCAATATCTCCGCGTTTAGCATCTGCAATAGTGAAAATATTTTCAGGGATGTAATCGATTGTTTTCTGAAGACTTTTCCACCCTTTTGGTCCTAGCGCTTCGTAAAAAGCAATATTTGGTTTATAGGCTACACAAATGTCTTTTGTTGCGTCTATTATTTGTTTATTAAATTCAAAAACAGGGTCTTCTTCTTTTAGTAAATGAACTGGTATTTTATCGATATCAGTATCTAACCCTACACACAAAAAAGACTTTTTCTTTTTTATTTCGCTAACTAATGTTTGATAATTCATTTTATTTATAGACTAAGATGACTCAAGACAAAAAGACTCAAGACTATATTATTAATTTTTTGCAAGAAAGATAGAACGGCTTGTTTGAACTCCTTTAGTTTTTCACTAAAGAGTGAGTAGTGATCGCTTGGTTCTTTTTAGAACTTGCCCTATTAGTCCATTCCTCCTGCTTTTAATTTTTCAGCATTTTCAGCCATTTTTAAAGCTTCTAACATTTCTTCAATGTCTCCGTTCATGAAACTAGATAAGTTATAGATGGTTTTCCCTATTCTATGGTCTGTAATTCTTCCTTGTGGGTAATTATAAGTTCTAATCTTTGCAGAACGATCGCCTGTAGAAACTAATGACTTTCTTTCTTTAGAACGGATAGCGTCGGCTTTGTCGACTTCTGCTTGGTATAACCTCGAACGCAATACCTGTAGTGCTTTAGCGTAATTTTTATGTTGCGAACGTCCATCTTGGCACTCCACTACTGTATTGGTAGGGATATGTGTCAAACGTACAGCAGATTCAGTTTTATTAACGTGCTGACCTCCTGCTCCTGAAGCTCTAAAAGTATCTTTTCTTATGTCTTTCATGTCTAGTGTAAAGTCGATGTCTTCTGCTTCTGGCAAAACAGCCACTGTTATTGCTGAAGTATGAACTCTACCTTGGGACTCTGTGTCAGGAACACGTTGAACACGATGAACTCCTGATTCAAATTTTAATGTTCCATAAACCTCTTCTCCTGAGACTTCCATTGATATTTCTTTATAGCCTGAGGTTCCTGTATTGGAGTTTACGATGGAAAAGGCATATCCCTTTTCTTTAAAGTACATGGTATACATTCTAAAGACGTCTTCTACAAATATGCAAGCTTCATCTCCTCCAGTACCAGCTCTAAATTCCATAATAACATTTTTGTCATCATTTGGATCTTTAGGGATTAATAGCCACTTAATTTCTTCGTTTAATTCTTCTTCTTTTTTCTGTAAATCATCTAACTCCATCTTGGCCATCTCCTTAAACTCAGGGTCTGCTTCTGTTTTAATGATTTCTAGAGAAGATTTAATGTTGTCTAACGTATTTCTTAAATCTAAGTAAGCTTGCACTAGGGGTTCTAAGTCTTTATATTCTTTCGTTAACCTTACATATCGTTTCATGTCAGAAATAATATCAGGATCGACAATTTGCTTTCCTACTTCTTCGTAACGAACATTAATTAACTCTAACTTATGTAATAAACTTTCTTGACTCATATTTTCGCTTTCTTCACTTAGTGATAGACAAAAGTACCTTTATCTGATGTAATCGTCAATTGTTTTTGGCCTGAACTTTCAACACGCCCGACTATTTGAGCGTCAACGTTAAACGATTTACTAATTTCTATAATAGATTCAGCAATTTCTTCGGGGACATATAGCTCCATTCTGTGCCCCATGTTAAAGACTTTATACATCTCTTTCCACTCTGTATTTGACTCTTTTTGAATTAAATCAAATAAAGGTGGAACATCGAACAAGTTATCTTTTATTACATGTACTCCTTTAACAAAATGAAGAACTTTTGTTTGTGCACCTCCACTACAATGAACCATTCCATTGATTTGTTTGTGATGTTTATCTAATATTTTTTTGATTATTGGAGCATATGTTCTAGTTGGCGATAAAACTAATTTTCCTGCATCTAGTGTTGTTCCTTCGACTTTATCAGTTAGTTTTTTTGTTCCAGAATAAACTAAATGACTTGGAACAGCAGCAGCAAAACTTTCAGGATACTTTTCTGCTAAATAATTATCGAAAACATCATGTCTTGCAGAAGTTAAGCCGTTACTTCCCATTCCTCCATTGTATTCTGTTTCGTAACTTGCTTGACCAAATGACGATAAGCCAACAATAACATTTCCTGCCTTTATATTTGCATTATCAATTACATTAGTCTTTTTCATTCGGGCAGTTACTGTAGAGTCAACAATTATTGTTCTTACCAAATCTCCTACGTCTGCTGTTTCCCCACCCGTTGAGTGAATTTTAACCCCATACTTATTTAGGTCTGCCAATAGCTCTTCTGTTCCATTGATTAGTGCTGATAATACTTCTTTAGGAATTAAATTTTTATTTCTACCAATTGTAGAAGAAAGCAGTATGTTTTCCAGAGCTCCAACGCATAATAAATCATCTATATTCATTATCAATGCATCTTGAGCAACTCCCTTCCAAACAGAGATATCTCCTGTTTCTTTCCAATACATATAAGCAAGACTAGATTTGGTTCCTGCACCATCTGCATGCATTACAATACAATGCTCTTCTGAACCAGTTAAATAGTCTGGTACAATTTTACAAAATGCTTGTGGAAACAAGCCTTTATCTACATTTTTTATTGCGGCATGTACATCTTCTTTTCCAGCTGAAACACCCCTTAAATTATATCTAGTTTCTTCACTCATATTAGTCTTAATGTTTCTAGTTTTTGAGTAAAAAAAAACATCCTACCGAACTGGATAGGATGTTTTAAAAACCTTAATTTATTTTACTTCCCTCCAGTTGGTTTATAATCATAACTTAAAACTCTAAACTGTGTTCGTCTATTTCTTTGGTGTGCGGCCTCTTGCTCTTCTTTAGTTGCCATTTTACTAATCGTATCACACTCTAACCCTAAAGCTCTAGGCATTGTTTCTCCCATTCCTTTAGCAATCATTCTCTCTGCAGGAATTCCTTTAGAAGCTAAATAATCAACACAAGATTGAGCTCTTCTTTGTGACAGCTCCTCATTATATGCGTCTCTACCTCTACAATCCGTATGAGCTTGTAATTCAATAATAATTGTTGGGTTTTCCATTAAAGTATTATATAAGAAGTTTAATGAATCCTTTGCGTTTGTCGCTTCATTTACTAGTAACTCTGATTTGTTATAAGCATACTGAACTTCTGGAAAGTCAATAACTACATCTGCACTTGCAGGCTGCATGAACACTTCTTCAATGTATCTTTTAGACGATTCTTCTCCTTCCGTAGAAAATTTAGTTTTAGCAGCTAAGAACTCATCTTTCTTAGTTTGTAAACCATAGTTTGTGTTTTCCTTAACAAACCTGTTTCCTCCTTCCTCATCAAAAATAAACTTCCCTTCTTCATCTGTAGTTTTAACTACTTGAGAACCATCACTTCCCATTAAAGTAATTGTTACTCCTGGAATTGGTTCATTCGTTTCTTTATTTTTAACATACACTTCTAAAATATATTTTACATCTGGTAAGCTAAAGTTGTAAATATCATCTTGTCCCTTTCCTCCTTCTCTATTAGAAGTAAAGAACCCTTTCTGATCTGTTCTTTTTTCAAATATGATTCCGTAATCATCACCTGCAGAGTTTAAAGGATACTTTAAGTTAGCTGCATTTCCCCATTTGTTTTCAGCTATTTTTTCAGCTTTAAACATGTCTAATCCACCTAACCCTATTAACCCGTTAGAAGAAAAGTATAAGTTCTCATCTTCATCAAGAAAAGGAAACATCTCATTTTCTGGTGTGTTGATTGATGCTCCTAAATTTACAGGCTTAGTCCAAGTATCTTCTCTCTTATCGTAAGTTGAATACCATAAGTCCTTACCTCCTAGACCTCCGGGCATATCTGAAGCAAAAATAATTAAAGTTTCTTTTTTGTTAATTGCTGGGTGACCAACAGTAATTGTGTCACTTCCTGCAGAGTCTCCTTTTAAACCTAAACTTTCAGCATCTTTAAAAGAGCTCCCTGATCTAGATGCTAATAAAATATCACACCCGATGTTTTCCTTTTTAATAACTGGGCACCTTGTAAAATAAAGGTTTGATCCTTTGTAGTTAAAAATTGAAGACCCTTCATTGTCTGGGGTATTTATGGTAGCATCAAGAATTACAGGCTCTCCCCATTTTCCGTTATTATCTCTAGTGGTAATCCATAAATCCATATAACTTTCTCCTGTTCTTAAATCTACTCCATCTCCTGTAGCTCCACTTCTAGAAGAAGCAAAAACCAACTCATTATATTTCTTATCTGCCCAAGTAGGAGAATAATCATACTTATCTGTATTTAGTTGAATTTCTTGCTGAATAATGTGTTTTGTTGGCTCGCTTATCCATCCAATCGCCTGCTCACATGACTCTATCCCTTTTTTAGCTTCTTCGTTTCCAGCCTTAACCTCTAAATATTTTTCATAATTTCTCTTAGCCATTTTGTAATTAGCTTGTTGACGTTGAACGTCTGCTAACTTAAGAATGACATCAGGGTTTGTTTTATCAAACTTTAATCTTATCGCTTTACCATAGTATACCTCAGCTTGATCAGGCTCTAAAAGATAACGGTAACTTTCCCCTAATTGAAAGTTCATTCGAGCTTTTTCTTCTGGCTTTGCCTTAGACATCGCTTTTTTGTACATTTCTGTAGCAGAGTAAAAGTTTTCGTTCTTAAACGCAAAATCTGCGTCTGTTGCAAAGTTTTTTTGTGCGAAAACCCCATGAGAAAGGATTAAAAGCACTGAGAAACAAGTAAAAATCTTCAATATTTTCATATTACGTTTTATATTTTGTGAACAACACTAGGTTCTTTTTTTAGCGTAAGTAGATGCGAAAATAAACAATTATATTTATTTATCAACAAAAAGTTAAAAAAACAGTCCATTTTTATTGCTACCACTCCTGTTCTTGACCTTGGCTATTTAAACCATCAAATCCTTCGTTGTTATAATCGTCAATGCTGGGTTGACCCATCTCGTACTGAAAACAATTTAAAGGGTCTTGAGTAACACTTGGAGGTTTTGGAAAATCTCCTTGGGAAATATTTAAGGTAGAGTCATTATAGACCTTATGCATGTAATAAGCCCAAATAGGCAATGCCATATTTGTTCCCATTCCCAACTGTAAACTCCTAAATCGAACAGAACGATCTTCAGCCCCTACCCATACTCCACTCACTAAGTCTGGGGTTAAGCCCATAAACCAACCGTCTGACTGATTTTGAGTTGTCCCTGTTTTTCCTGCGATAGGCATTTTAAGACCTGCATAGGGTCTTTTCTCAGTTTGTCTTCCTCTTATTCTTATCGCTGTCCCCCCAATAAGTTTTCTTCCGTTGCTTCCTTTAGCTGTGGGGTGCTGCATTCCAGAGGTAACTCTTTTCATCATTTGGAGCATTGTATAAGCTGTATTCTCTGCCCAAACTTCTTTGGCTTTATGCTTTGGTTCGTATACTACGTTTCCATTCTTATCTTCTATTCTTAAAATAAAAGTTGGAGTAATATAAACCCCGTTATTAACAAAAGCTGTCATCGCACTCACCATTTCATAAACGGACAAGTCAAAAACCCCTAAAGCCATTGATGGAACGGGCTCAAGCATAGAAGTATCTATCCCTAACTCTGCAACACGATTAAACACCTTTTGTGGCATTCCATCTTTACCAATTATATGCGCTGTAATGTTGTTCATCGAAGAAGCTAAAGCAAAAGAATAAGGTGTCATTTCGTTTGTATACCTAGCTCCGGCATTACCTGGGCACCACATTTTATTTCTATTTGCATTATAAGGAACGTCAACACAATACTGCATATCTGGAACTTGGTCACAGGGGTGAATTGCTCCTACCTCTATCGCTGTTGCGTAAACAAAAGGTTTAAAAGTAGATCCAACTTGTCTTTTACCATTTCTAACCATGTCATATTTGAAGTGTTTAAAATTTGTTCCACCAACCCAGGCTTTTATATACCCATTATGAGGGTTAATAGAAATCATTGAAGCTCTTAATAAACTTTTGTAATAGCGAATAGAGTCCATTGCAGAAATTAAGGTGTCTTTTTCATAGCCTTTTGATTTCCAGTCAAATACTCTCGTTTTACGTTTTTTATTAAAAATTTCATCAATTTCTTTTTCTGTATGAATTTTAGTATCGTTGTCGCAGTGGTCGCAGTGGTAGTGATCCCCTACCCTATGAAGAGACTGTGTTCTTTCGCAATAACTACAAATCTTTCCTATAAGAGACTTATACATTTTAGACCTTCGTTTAGCTCTTTGCATCAAAGTATCAATCTCACCTAAGGATAAATCATTCGAAAACGGAGGATTTTTCCATCTTTTATTATTTTTGAAAAAGTCTTCTTGTAATTCAAACTTCAGGTGTTCCTGAACAGCATATTCAGCATATTTTTGTAACCTAGAGTCTATTGTAGTATAAACTTTTAACCCATCAGAATATATGTTATAAGGCTCGCCGTCTGCATCTATAATTACATAGTTCCCTCCTTCGTCTTTTTCTCCTAAAATATTTGTAACCTCTTTCCTTAATGTTTCTCTAAAGTACGGGGCTAAACCAGACTGATGATCTACTCTAGTATAATTTAAGTCTAGTGGTAATACTTTTACTGAGTCATAAATTTCCTGAGTTATAAACTTACTTTTCTTCATTTGCGAGAAAACAACATTTCTTCTATGCTGAACAGTATCATATCTTTTTAAAGGGTTAAACAACGAGGGGTTTTTTGCCATCCCTATTAACATTGCTGCTTCATGAAGTTCTAATTCTAAGGGTGTTTTCCCAAAATAAACTTGTGCTGCAGAATTAATTCCTACTGCGTTATTTAAAAAGTCAAACTTGTTAAGATACATTGTAATGATCTCTTCTTTTGTATAGTTTTTCTCTAGCCTAGTAGCAATAATCCACTCTTTAAATTTTCTTTTTACTAACTCCCACTTTGTTAGTTTTTTTCTCGGAAACAAAAGTTTTGCCAATTGTTGAGAAATTGTACTACCTCCTCCTTGACTTTTTTGACCTAAAACAACCCCTTTTACAACTCTCCCCAACGCTCTAACATCAACACCTGAATGTTCTTCAAAGCGCTCATCTTCTGTCCCTACTAAAGCTTTTTGAAGCCAAGGAGAAAGTTCGTTATATTTAGCCGTCGTTCTATTCTCTCTAAAATATTTCCCTAGTTCTACATTATCTTGGGTATAAATTGTTGATGCTAAATTTGATTGAGGGTTTTCTAACAATTCAAAACTTGGCAGCGTTCCATCGTCTGCAATATTTAACATAAAGTAAACTAAGCTAGCTGGAGCTAGAACGCCTACCCATAATAATAAAACGAAAAACCATTTAGACTTTTTTCCTAATTGCTTCTTTTCTTTTTTATTCTTTTCTGGTGCTATGTCTTGAACTTCTTCCATACTTCAGTTAAAAGCGATTAATTAATAAGCTGTTTTAAACTGCTTTAAAAAACGTAAATCATTCTCAAAAAAGTGTCGTAAATCATTTACTTGATATTTTAGCATAGCAATACGTTCTATTCCCATACCAAAAGCAAAACCACTATATACTGAGCTATCAATACCACAGTTTTCTAAGACATTAGGGTCTACCATTCCACATCCCATTATTTCTAGAAAACCAGTATGCTTACAAACATTACATCCTTTTCCACTGCACAATTGACAACTAACATCAACCTCTGCACTTGGTTCTGTAAATGGAAAGTAAGAAGGCCTTAATCTAATCTTTGTTTTTTCTCCAAACATTTCTTTAGCAAAGTACAATAATGTTTGTTTTAAATCAGCAAATGAAACGTCTTTATCAATGTACAACCCTTCTACTTGATGAAAAATACAATGTGCCCTTGCTGAGATTGCTTCATTTCTAAACACTCTTCCAGGAGAAATCGTACGTATTGGAGGTTCAGTTCCTTCCATTACTCGAACCTGAACAGATGAAGTATGTGTTCTTAATGCAATTTCTGGATCAATAAAAAAAGTATCTTGCATATCCCTAGCAGGGTGTTCTTTTGGGAAGTTTAAAGCTGTAAAGTTATGCCAATCATCTTCAATTTCTGGGCCTTCTGACACAGAGAAACCAATTCTATTAAAAATTGAAATTATTTCATTTCTAACAACAGACAATGGATGCCTTGCCCCTAACTCGAATGGTTGACCACTCATTGTTAAATCTAAGCCGTGGTTGGAAGAGGCGGTATTTACAGCAGCCAGTTTTAATTCGTTTACTTTTTCTAATGCTGCTTGCTTTAAAGTGTTAATTTTTTGACCAAATTCTTTTTTTTGCTCAACGGGAATATTCCTAAATTCAGCCATTAGAGCTGTAACCTCTCCCTTTTTTCCTAAGAGTTTAATTCTAAACTGCTCGATTTCTTCTGGGGCAGAAGTTTTAAAACCTGCAACTTCTTTTAATAGTTCTTCTACTTTAGCTAACATAAACTATGCTTTATTCTAAAATTTTAATACTTAATATTTTCACATCTTCAACAGGTCTTTCTCCTTGAGTCGCAACTTTACCTATTTGATCTATTATATCTAAACCTTCTACCACCTCTCCGAAAACAGTATAATTATTATCTAAGAATGGAGTACCTCCTATAGTGGTGTAGGTTTTTATTTGTTCTTCCGTAAATTTATAAGGAACATATTTAGCATATTCAGATTTTGTGACTTGTGTTTGTAACAGGTTTAAACTATCTGTCTTATTTTCTCTTTTACACTTAGCATATAGATCAGCTATTTCTTTATTTTCAGGGGCTGCCCAAAACTTCCGTATCAGACCTGCTTTTGCTTGTTGATTGATACGGTCTTCCATTTGCTTTAAATCTCCTTCAGAATAAACAGCTCCAGTTACAAAGTAAAACTGAGAACCACTAGAACGTTGTTCTGGATTTACATTGTCACCTTGCCTCGCAGCACAAAGAGCTCCTTTTTTATGAAAGTACTCTTGTTTTATTTCAGCTGGGATAGTATAGTTTGGCCCTCCATTTCCTAAACGAGTTCCTACCGGAGCATTCTTAGAATTTGGATCTCCACCCTGAATCATAAAGTCTTTAATTACTCTATGAAACAATAGACTGTCATAATAGTTTTGATCGATTAACTTTGCGAAATTTTCTTGATGTAAGGGTGTTCCTTCGTATAAACGAATTTTGACTGACCCCATAGTTGTCTTCATTTCTACAAGAGTAGGGATAACTAATTTAGGCTCCTCTTCCTTTACTTCCTGTATCACTAACTCCTCTTTTGGCTCTACTTCTTTCGTCTCTTCAACTTTATTTGTCTTGTTAAGCAACCCACAAGAACTAAAAGACGTTGTTATAAATAAGAAGAATGCTAGTTTTAAACTACTTGTTTGTAACATATTAATTAAATTTTGTAACTTCGTTCTTTTACAAAGAAAAGCAATTTGCGGTAAAAGACCTTTAAAAAATAATAAACATTATGAAAACTGTTCTAAGAAATTCGATTTTATTCATTGGGTTCATCCTATTAATGACAGCTTTATCTTCTTGCTACAAAGAGAAAGAAACAACTGCTGTTGTTACCGTTTTAGATGCAGCAAACGCACCCGTACCAGGAGCCGAAGTTAAACTTTACTACAAATATGGAAGTGATTCTTTAGGAACTGACTTAAGACTTGACAAAACAGAAACTACTGATGCTTCTGGAAAAGTTAACTTTAATTATACCGAGGAATTCAAATCTGGACAAGCTGGTTTAGCTGTTTTAGACATTGAAGTTGATGGAGCTATTTTAGGTATTATAAAAATAGAAGAAGAACAACAAAACGAAGAAACTGTAAATCTTCAATAAGATTTAATCGTCTAGTTATTTTAAAGAGAGCTAAATTAATTTTTAGTTCTCTTTTTTGTTTTATAAAAACAATACTTGTTAACTTTGAAATATGAATTTTGAATTAGAAAAATCTTGGAGGCTAACTGTTGCAACTGCTTCTAAACACTTTGGAGAAGACCTAGACATGCAGTCTATCCTTTTTATTCTTGGCTTACAAGAGTTAAACAAGGGTTATATAGACCTTACGAAAGATCAAAAATTAGAAGTCATGCATATTGCTATTTGTACTTTACTCGAGCCTTATGGTTATTATGAGTTTAAAGGTAAAGATCAGGATGGTTGGCCGCATTTTGAAAAAAAAGATGAACTCCCAGTACTAAACGAAAAAGATCAAGAAAATTTAATGAAAGAAGCCATTATTGATTATTTTGAAGAAACTGCAATAAACTAAATAAAAATTGATAACAACACAAACAATAGATAAGTCGCTTCCTAAAAAAGAGATCTATCAATTACTGCTTGAGCAAATAACATCTATCACTTCTGATGAAGAAGACTTAGTTGCTAATTTAAGTAACATTTGCTCAATTTTAAAGTACGAAATGAATTGGTTTTGGGTTGGATTTTATCATGTTAAACAAAATGAGTTAGTGCTAGGAACTTTTCAAGGTCCAGTAGCTTGCACAAGAATAAAAAAAGGAAAAGGTGTCTGTGGAATTGCTTGGGAAAAAAATGAGACTGTCGTTGTTCCTAATGTAGATTTATTTGAAGGGCATATTGCATGTAGCAGCAGTACAAAGTCAGAAATTGTTCTCCCATTAAGAAACAATAAAAATGAATGTACTGGGGTTTTAGATATAGACAGTGAATACTTAAGTACTTTTGATAAAGAAGATAAAGTCGGCCTAGAGCTTATTGTTAATTATATTAATCAACTATTTTGAAGTCTATCTATTTTCTCTTTATAATCTTATTATCTGTTGGGTGTGCTCAGCAGTCTGGCCTTTCTGGGGGGAACAAAGATATTACTCCACCACAAGTTGAGGAAGATAAAACGATACCGAAAAATAACGCCATCAACTTTAATACTAATAAAATAGAAATTGGTTTTAATGAGTTTATTCGATTAGAAAAGCCTAATCAAAATATTATTATTACCCCTTTGACCACTGAACAACCAACTTACGAAATAAAAGGAAAAAAAGTAGTTGTCACTTTAAAAAGTAAGTTGGACGAAAACACAACTTACATCATAAATTTCGGAAATAGTATCTCCGACATAACCGAAGGAAATAGATTAAGTAATTTTAATTATGTTTTTTCTACAGGAAGTGAGATAGACTCCCTAACGCTAAACGGATCTGTCTACAATGCCTTTACAAAAGAGCCGCAAAAAGAAATATTAGTTGGTTTATATAAATCTGACCTAGACTCAATAGCAATAAAGGAACGACCTTATTACTTTAACCCAACAAAACAAGATGGGTCCTTTGCATTCAAAAATTTAAAAAAAGGAAAGTACACACTTGTGGCTATTGAAGATAAAAACAATGACTTAAAATACAATCCTTATACAGATGGTGTTGCTTTTCTAGACAGCTCTATTACTATAAAGTATGACTCTACCGCTCAATCTATAAACCTATCGCTATTCACAGAGGCAAAAGGAAAAAATAGGGTGACAGAAAAAAAATATACGCACCCAGGAAAAGTTACTTTAATCCTTGAAGAAAAAACGACAGAAATAAAAGTTGATCTACTTAACAATATTTTTGCAGACAATACAAAAAACAAAAAGTTTGTAAATACAGATAGCATTACTTTTTGGATCAATGAAGTGGACTCGGTTTCTGAGGTAAAAATAATAACAGAAATTATAAACCAAGAAGCAGATACTACTTTTTTAAAAATTAGAAAGCCAAAAGTTTCTAAAGACACTATTCTAAAGTTTAAAACAAACACAACAAATGATCTTTCATATTTTGACCCTGTTAAAATAGAGTTCAATACTCCAATAAAAGAAATGGACAAAAGCCTGATTAAGCTATTGAATGAAGACTCCATTGAACTTGAATTTGACATTGAAAAAGAAAACAACATTGTATCTATTTCAAGTCAGCTAAAAGAAGATATAGATTACCAAATAACCATCTTGCCAAATGCTTTTAAAGACCTCTACAGTGGGACAAATGACACCATCAACTTGTTTTTTAAAACGATTCCTCCAAATCAATATGGAAGTTTAATTTTACATTATGAAAAACAAAACAAAAGTGAGCAACACCTTATTCAATTGATAAAAGAAGGGCTTGTAATTAAAGAAACAATCGTTTCTAACTCATCTGAAACAATTGAATATAAAAACTTATCTCCAGGGAATTACCTACTAAAAACCATTGAAGACAAAAACAACAATGGTAAATGGGATACAGGAGACTACCTATTAAAAAAACAGCCAGAATTAGTAAAGCTTTTTGAAGATAAAATAGATTTAAAAGGTGGGTGGGATTTAGATTTAACTTGGAAAAATTAAGTGTTATTTTTTCTTTTTAGCTTCATCTTCCTTTTCTGGAAAGAAAAAACGAAGATCTAACGTAATATAATTCCCATTCAAAAGCGTATTAATCCTTGTCTTTTTATTCCCTTCATAATTATAAGAAAAATTTGATTCTGCAATAGGTTTAAAAGGACGGTTAAACGATCCTCCTATATAAAAAGTTCCTTTTTCTTCTGTTCTATATTCAAAACCTATATTGGCCAATAAAGAATAATTAATCCAAAACTGACGAAGTGTTAAATTGTTTAACAATACATTTTCTCCAATTGTTTCGACACTAGAAGGATACATATCTAGTCCAACGCCAGCTGTAGTATTCATAAACACTTTTTCAGATAACTGTATATAAAAAAGTGCTTGTAATGGAACTTGATAACCAACAAAACCAAATTCAGTTTGATCTGAAGTAGCAGCAGATAGTCCTTTTGCTGTTACCTCATAGTTTCTTCTAACTGAAGAAATCCCTACTTCGATAGCAATTGATTTCGATAGTCTTTGCCTCACTATCGCTCCAAAGCTAAACCCAAGTTTAGGAAGGATATTAATTTCTACTAAAGAATCAGAAAGGGTTTGAGGTCCAGCATTAAAGTAGTTTACGGGTATAATCGGTTTAACTTGAAACCCAAAAGTTGTCCCTTTTTTTTGAGAAAAACAAAGAGAGAAAGTTAAAATTAATATTATTGTGAAGTTAAATTTCATTTAAAAACTATTGAACCCTTAAAATACAAAGTTAAACTCATTACTATTAAAAACATTACTATGTTTAAAAGACTTTTGTATGAACGGAATAAATATCCTTTTATTGGATAATTTTAACTTCTTAAACACTTTGACAAAAATATAAATGAATACTAAACTTATTATACTTTTAACTTTATTTCTTGCGACTTTAACTTCTTGCAATAATTCAGAAAAAAAAGAAAAAACTACTTCGGAAAAAAAAGAGAAAAAGGAAACTAAAGTTATACCTAAAATTGAGTATGGCTTTAATCTTAACCACTATAAAGTAGATACAGGTAGAGTTGAAAAAAACCAAGGGCTAACACATATATTACCAAAGTATGGGGTTAGTAGCACAACAATTTTTAATATTGTTGACTTATTTGACTCTATTTTTGATGTTAGAAAAATAAAGACGAATCATTTATATACTGCTTTTAGCTCTAAAGACTCTACTAATAGGTTGTTGAAGTTTGTCTATAAAAAAGATGCGATTAACTATATTGTTTTTGACTTTGAGGACTCTTTAAATGTTTACTCAGGTAAAAAAGAGGTAGTGACGAAAGAGTTGATGGCTGGGGGTGTTGTAACCTCAAGTCTTTGGAATGCTTTTATGGAAAATGGTCTTTCCCCTGCTTTAGTTGGGAAAGTGACTAGCCTATATGCCTGGAGCATTGATTTTTTTGGAATCCAAAAAGGAGATTATTTTAAAGTGATTTATGAAGCTAAATATGTAGATGATCAATTTATAGGAGTTGGGAAAATTAAATCTGTTTTATTTAATCACTCGGATAAAAGCATGTATTTTTTTACATACAAAAACGACACCTCGCCAGAGACCTATTACAGTGAACTAGGAGAGAGTATGAAAAGAGCTTTACTTTCGGCACCTTTGATTTACTCTCGGATTTCTTCTAAGTTTTCTCATAGACGATTTCACCCTGTTTTAAAATATTATAGGCCTCATCATGGTGTAGATTATGCAGCTCCAATAGGCACAGAAGTTGTAGCTACGGGTAGTGGGGTAGTATCTTTTGCTGGCTGGGCTGGAGGAGCAGGAAGACTTGTAAAAATAAAGCACGCCACAGGTAACATAGAAACAAAGTATATGCACTTAAGACGATTTGCGGATGGAATAAAAAAGGGAACTCATGTAAGTCAAGGGCAAAAGATTGGTGAAGTAGGAAGCTCTGGTGTTTCTACTGGGCCTCACTTAGATTATCGTATCTTTATTAAAGGAAAAGCTGTTGATCCACTTAGTATAGACATTCCTACTGTAGAACCTATAAAAGACAGCGCTCTTATTGAATATAAGACCTACATTTCCCCAATAAAAATTAAATTAGATAATATTGCAATTGATACAACAGCTACATAAATTAGGTTTTGCTCTATTTTTGATTGTTTCTATTTTTGATTGTTATGGCCAAAAAGAAAAACTAGAGCAGTATATCCCTTATGAAACGACTAGTTTAGTCACTCATCCTGTTATTACTGTCAAAATGAAGCTGCACCTTGTTTATCGATACAAAGAAGATGAGCAGAATTATACCTTAGACAGTCTTAACTTAATTAATAACCAATTTGAGTGGATTAACAGTTATTATAGCAACCTTTCTCCTAGCACTTTGGCTGCTCAGGACGGTTTAAAGCATTTTATACCCGATAGTAGAATCCAGTTTAGACTGGACACTATTGACTCTTTTGTAGACTCAACCGCTTGGGATAGAATTTTTATTGAAAAAAGTAAAAACGCTATAAAAATAGACTCTGTTAACATGGTTAAGAACATAATATTCATCAATCAGAAAGACAACTACAGGTTAAGAGGTATTGATAGTATTTCTATTAATAAAGTTAATTATCTTCTAGTTTCAAAACACAAAAACAAAGAGTATACTTCTATTAATTTAAACAAAGCTATAATTGACCCCGTAGATTCTTTCTCTTGTTATAAAAAAAAAGACCTTAATTGCGATCGGTATTTATGGGAAATGCACACAGGAGAAGACAAAAACTATTTACATGTTTTTTTTACCGGAAGCTCCTACTCAGGTGTTGCTTTTGGTTGTGGTCCTGCGCCATATTTTTTAAATGTATCTAACATGATTAAAGGTGGAGGTTGGGCAAACGCTCAACTTATTGCGCACGAACTTGGACATACCTTAGGGCTAAACCATACTAATTATCCCCAATTTAATGATTTGCCTCCAAAAGATAAGTTTGGGTTTATTCCTTGTGACAGCTCAAAAACAAGTAATAATATTATGGGCTACAATCAATGTCGAAACTATTTATCTCCTAAACAAATTGGCCATGTTCATCAGTTATATACTTTAAAACCGGAGCGAATAAAATTGACGACGGCTAATGAATATCAGCCTAAAAACACAATTATAATTTGGAGTGATACTTCTTGGAATAAAGCAATGGTTATAACCGGCGACTTAGTCATTAAAAAACATCAAAAACTTACCGTAAATAAAAACATTCACCTCTCTGAAGGGTCAACTATTTATTTGGAAAAAAAAGCTAAACTAATTGTTAATGGAGCAGAATTAAACAATCACTTTGGAACAAATTGGAAAGGTATCGTTTATTGTAAGTCTGTCTTTAACTCTTCAAAAAAAGTAAAGAAGAAAAAGAACAGAGGTGTTATTGTTTTAGAAAATAATGCCTCTATTAAAAACGGTGTTAATTCATTATAGTAATAAATCCATTGCACTCAACTTTATCACATTGTTCAGCATCTTCGAGGTCTAAAACATAAAAATAAGTTCCTGCACCTACTTTAGTTCCCCCTTTATTAGTTCCTCCCCAATCATTTTTATAATCATTATCTTTATAAACCACTCTTCCCCACCTATTATAAATTAATATTTTAGTGTTAGGGTGATACTCTAAGTTTGCTATGATAAACTGATCATTTTTTCCATCTCCATTTGGTGTGATTACATTTGGAATTGTAATTGAACAACCTATTACATCTACAAATACACTAGCTAATTCTTGCTGGTTACACCCATCGGTGACTAATAAAGAAAAATCACCTGTTTCTGGATCAATAACAGAAAGCTCTCCAGTTTGAGGGTTAGTATTTAACCCTCCATTACCTGTCCATGTATATGAAAAAGGAGTTGCACCTCCTGTAATTGTTGGTGTTAAGATTAATTCCTCTCCTATACAATGTGTTACTGGTCCCTCTAGAGATAAACTAACAGGGTTATCAGTTACTTTAACCAATACGTTTTGAACCAACTCAACACCGCAGCTGTCTGTCATTGTAACCGAATAACTTGTTGAAACTGAAGGGGAGACTAAAGCTGTTTCGCTGGTACTCCCCGTGCTCCATAGATAAGATATTGGCAATGCTCCTCCTGAACTGTTCGCATCTAATAGAATAAAATTAGAGCCACATAAAGTCGTATCATTTAGTCCAGAAACTAAAAGAGGTGCTAAAGTGAAGGAAATAATTACGGTATCTTCAATCGAAGCAACATTACAAGCATCATAGGCAGTAACAATATAAAAAGTGTTTTCAGAAGGGCTAACATAGACAGAATCTCCACTAAGATTATTATCCCATTGGTAGGTATAAGGAGAAATACCACCTGACGCATTTGCCGTAATCAAAATAGAGTCTAAAAGACATTTAAATGATGTATCGGGAGAAGCTATTACATTATAATCATAGTCCTCAACAATATAAAGTGTTCCAGAAGTAACTATCGTATCTCCACAGGCAGTAATAGTATAAACGTTAATCGTCAATTCTTCTGTTCCTTCAATAATTCCATCTGCAATTGTATTAATAATAATTTGAGATGAGTCTTCTCCTGAAGTAAAAAAAACACTATCTGCAATAAGCGTATAATCAACTCCATTTGTAGCAGTACCTAAAATATCAATGTCTAAAGTTAAACTTCCTGCAGTATCTGGTCTAACAAAAGTAAAAACCGCATCTATACAGCCCTCTTTTATAGCTGAGTCTCCTAAAATAGAGTTATTGCTTGAAAGTGCTGAAATATTGACATCAACAGAGTTTGAAGAAAAACTACCGGCTTCTAGAAACACTCCAGAGTCAAAAACGTTATCTCCCCCATCTCCAATTGCTAACTTAATATGATAAGTTTGATTACAGACTACCGCAGCTTTTGCCTGTAAAACAACAGTACTTCCATCATACTCATAATCACTAGTGGTGTTTGGGGTATAAAAAAAATTGTATGAAGCCCAATTAGGGTCTATAGCATCGCAGTTAGCAGAAGAAGAGAAGCCTCCTGGCACTCCTGGATTTACTGTATTTATTGAAACTGGTGTTGTTGTATAGTTCGAAAGGTTAGAAGGGTCTGGGATTAAAGCTATATTATCAGCAGTATAGGTTCCTCCTGCTGGATTAACTCCCGATAGAAAAAACCCAAAAGCATCATTAACAGTACCACATACATATTCTTCATACTCCTCAGAGGCAAATACATAGTTAAAGGAAATTGTATCTCCTTGAGGAATAAAATCAAACTCAATAACACATTCACCATAAATTTGACTTGATGTAATAGACTGCAAGTCTATATCAACACCTAGATTTCCTGAACCTCCTAAGTTTACTCCTCCCCCAGTATTTAAAAACCCAGCCATTTGAACGTCCCCAGAACCCATAATCAATCCATTTGGTAAACCAGTAGAAGAGTTCGCATCATTAAATGAGCCTACTTGTTCTTGAACTGTTGCAGCAGAAGCTCCGTTGTATTGTATGTTTGAAACGGTAACCCCATTTCCAACTAAAACATTCTGAACATACTGTGCAACAGTCATACTATTGTTTACAGTTACTTGTCCAAAAGTGAAAAAGGGAACGATTACTAAAAAAGAAAATATATACTTCATCCTGATTATTAAATATTGTTTTATAATTAGTTAGACTAAAAATTGTAATAAAAAGTTGCTTCCATCTTTTTAAAAGTTGAAAAACCTCCAAACTCTTTAAATTAAAACATTATATTCGAGTTAATTTTGAAACTTTTTACCTACAGTAAGAGTTTATACAAATATGAATAAAATAATTAAGAAAATATTAATTTACACTTCTATTTTAGTCTTTTTCAATAGATGCTTTGAATATGAAGAAGTAGACTTTAAGGGGATACAAAATTTTAAGCTAGAAAATAAAAGCGCTGAAAACTTGTTAATGCGGCTAGATATAAAAGTAAACAACCCTAACACTTATAATATAACGATTAAGCCCACTACCTTAGATATATTTGTTAATGGTAAGTTTGCTGGTAAAACTAAAATGAAAGACAAAATTATACTGAAAAAAAACACGACTGCTGTTTACCCACTATATATGCAAGCAAAAACAAAAGATATCATGAGCTCGATTCCAGTTTCTTTAGGTGCTCTTTTATCTGGCAAAGTAAAAATGGGAATAAAAGGCAATGTAAAAGCGAAAGCTTATGGGGTCGGGAAAAAATTCTACATTAACGAAGAGGAAACTGTTTACTTAAAAAACTTTATGTAATGAACAACAATCCAATTGGAATATTTGATTCTGGTGTTGGAGGTTTAACTGTTTGGAAAACACTTTTACAGGAATTTAAAAACGAGTCTTTTGTCTATTTTGCAGATAGCAAAAACTGTCCTTATGGAAATAAGACGAATAAAGAGATTATAGCGTTGAGTTCTTTCATTATTGATTTTCTAATTGAACAAAAGTGTAAATTGATTGTTATCGCTTGTAATACTGCAACTGCTGCTGCAATTAACACATTAAGAGAAAAATACTCAATCCCAATAATTGGAATAGAGCCAGCAATAAAACCAGCTTCTCTTTTAAGTAATACTGGTTGTGTTGGTGTTTTAGCAACTAAAGGAACAGTTAATGGAAATCACTTTAAAACCACTTCTGAAAAGTTTGCTAAAAACACAGCGGTAATCACACAAATTGGTTATGGTTTAGTTCATCAAGTAGAGAACAATTTAATTGACTCAGAAGAGACTAAAAAACTACTAATACGTTATATACAACCGATGATTGACAACAAAGTTGATTATATTGTGTTAGGGTGTACTCACTATCCTTTGTTGATTAGCGAGATAAACAAAATCACTAAAGGTAAAATTCATTTGCTAGAGCCGTCTCAGGCAATCGCAAAACAAACAGCAAAAAAATTAAAGGAACATTGTTTAATAGGAGAAAATACATCTAGAAAAACGACCATATATACATCAGGAAGTAACTTTTCAGTAATAGAAACTATATTATCTCATTTACAAGTTAACAAGTTTGAACAAATAGAAGTTAAACGGTTTTTATAAATTAGGGATCGGTTTTTATAAAAGTAATTACCTTTGTAACTTTACAACTGAACAGAACTATGACTGAACAAACCAAGAGCCCAATAAAAAAAGAAGATAGCCCTATTATTGAACCAACTAAAAAAAGTTCTAAAAAAGACGGGGTCTACATCATTGTTATCGTCTTACTATTAGCCGGCATAGGATACCTAAGTTATGCCATAGGAGAACTAAAGAAAAAAAATACAACTCACGAATCTTCTATCTCTGCTTTATTACAAGAGAAAGAGGACTTGAATACTATATTAAAAAACTCTGGAGTAATTGCAGAGT
Organism: Flavobacteriales bacterium; assembly: GCA_024635865.1. Taxonomy (GTDB): domain Bacteria; phylum Bacteroidota; class Bacteroidia; order Flavobacteriales_D; family Parvicellaceae; genus S010-51. The sequence goes on along the minus strand of JAGXIB010000184.1, from coordinate 19,395 downwards.
CCGACGACGAAGCACTTCGTAACAATTTGGTTAGTATGTTAGATCAATATGATAATATTGAAATAGAAAACCAAGAAATGCAGGACAGTATAAATAGTCAAAGAACTCGAATTACTTCACTAATAGAAGAAGTAGATGGGCTTAAAAATAAAAGTAAAAGGGACTGGGGTAAAATATATAAACTAAAAAAAGAAACCGAAACGTTACGAGGTATAATGAAAGGTTATATTCATACCATAGACTCTTTGAATACCTTAAATGGAAACCTTCAAAAAACAATTATTATTAAAGATGATAAAATCAATGCTGTTTCCACAGAAAGGGATCTTGTTAAAGACGAATTGAATAAGACCAAAAACATTGTTGCATTGGGATCTGTTTTACAAACTGGAGGAATAACCTCAACAGCCATTATCGTTAGAAACAGTGGAAAACAAGTAGAAACAAGTAGAGCTAGAAGAACTGACATGATTAAATCTTGCTTTACAATTATAGAGAATAAAATTGCTGAAGCAGGAAATAAAGATATCATTATGACGGTGACAGACCCTAAAGGAAAAGTTTTGAAAAACAGCTCCTCTTTTAACTTTACTATTGACGGTGTTTCTAAGTCTGGAAGTGTGAAACGTCAAATTAACTACCAAAATGAAAATGTTGATTTATGTATCTATTTTGAGGTAGAAGGAGAAATTGAGGAAGGAACATATACTACTCAAATTTTTGCAGAAGGAACTAAAATAGGGACAACTACATTTGCTTTAAAATAAATAAATATGAGTTCAATGATTAAGATTATTATGATCACTTTAGTCACTAGTTTTATCTACTCTAGTTGCATTGATGATGGATTTACAAAGTTAGACCTGAAAGAAAAAGCAACTGGGGAACCAGGTAAAATAATTGTTGTTTTAGATAAAGAATACTGGGACACTAACCTTGGTAAAGCAATAAGAGAAACATTGGAAAAACCAATTGAAACATTGCCACAGGAAGAACCTTTGTTTAATGTTCTAATGGTTGACAACTCTTCCTTTAATCAGGGGTTAAAAACTAATCATACTATTTTAATTTTTGAACTCAGTAAGTCTAAAAAGTCTGTCTCACTTAACTTTAATAACCCTAGAAAAGATATTTGGGCTAAAGGACAAACCATTTATAAAATTTCTGGAGGAAATACAACTGAAGTTTCAGAACAATACCTTTCCTATGCCTCTAGTTTAATTAACCAATTAAGTAGTTCGGCTATTTCTGTGCTTAAAGAAGAGTATAAAAAAGGAGCTAATAAATCAATAAAAGAAGAGTTAGAAATCACGATGAACCTCTCTTTAAATGTTCCCAATTCAATGACAATTTCTGAAAACTTTAATGAGTTAATTTGGATGCAGCAAATACGTTCTAAACGATCAGGGGGTCTTGATCATGAAATACAACAAGGGCTAATTGTTTATACTTATCCTTTTTTAGACGACAGTACTTTCACTCTAGCTTACCAACTCAACAAAAGAGACTCTATTCTAAAAAAATATATTCACGGACAAGAAGAAGGAACTTATATGACGACTGAACGGACTAAAGAATACGCTCCTCAGTACATTGAAAAGAAGCACAATGATAATTATGTTTTTGAAACCAAAGGCCTTTGGAAAATGCAAAATAGTTTAATGGGAGGACCGTTCATTAGTGTGAGTCAATTAGATGAAAAAAACAATCGAATTATCACTGTGGAAGGGTATATTTTCGCTCCAAAATTTCAAAAACAACTTTATCTTAGAGAATTGGAGGCGATGATATACTCCTTGGAGTTTTAAGTAAACATTAACTAACCCTCTGTTGTTAATACTTTCTCTTTTCGTTTGCTTTTAAAGTTAGTTAAGCTACTATCTTGCCCAAAATATGAGTACAATAGACATTGTTATAATTGTCCCTATTTTATGGGCAGCATATAGAGGGTTTAAAAAAGGACTGATCATAGAAGTGAGTAGCTTAATCGCTTTGGGCCTTGGTGTTTGGGGTGCCATTCACTTTTCAAGTTATATCGCTGAAATTATTACTGGAAAAGTTGAGGATAAGTATATTCCTTTAGCTTCGTTCACGGTAACCTTTATCTTAATTGTGGCAGGAGTGTTTGTTTTAGGGAGGATTTTAGAAAAGTTTATTAACTTGATTCAATTAAAACTGATAAACAAAGCTGCTGGAGCTGGGTTTGGAGCCTTAAAAATATTATTGATAATAAGTGTTCTGTTGGTTATTATTAATTCTTACGATGAACAGCTAAACCTCATCCCAAACAACTTAAAAGTCGAGTCTTCGCTATACTACCCTTTATCGGACTTATCGAAAACAGTGATTCCTGCATTAAAAGATAATAAAATGTTTAGTGATTTTTCTAACGTAAACGTAGATTCACTAATTATAGATAAAGCGATAGAAAGGCAAATGGAAAAAATGGAGGCAGGAAACTAAAAAAGTAGCGCTTCGTTTCATTAATTGGAATTTAAAAACCCATTAGTAAAAAAAGCTGTTTTTCTAGTGGACATATCTTATTCCTATATTAAAAGTATTACCTAAGCCAGAATTGGTGCCTCGTAAAAATTTAGTGTACAGTAATTCTAAGTTTATTTTTGATGTCATTTGATATTTAAGACCTAAGCCAGCCGTGCTAAAGTTAGCTGCTGTAGTAATTCCATCATTATAACTATTAGGATTATATTGGTTTCTTGTAACATGCGAAACAAGACCATAAACTGTAGTCTTAGAAGTTGGGAAATAACTATAAATAGCGGTTACCGGCAAATCTACTGCAGAAGCTTGATTTTCTTTATACCCAATACGATACCAAACGTCTACTTCTAAAAATAGTTGTGACTTTTTAAAGTCTCTTACATAAAAAAATTGAGTCCACCATTGCACTCTGTTCCACTCTAAGAAATACAATGCTCCATTCCCATTACTATCTGCAACTCTTCCTTCTCCAGAATTTATAGTTGGAAAGAGTAAACTGCTCTGAATAGTAAAGTTAGGTTCGCTTTTTAAGGGTTGAATTTTAACTCTGGGACCCGCATAAGATAAACCAACACGAGTAGAGTCATCATTCTTAAATTCAAACGCTCTAGTAATTTTAGAAAAATCATCAACAGAGGATTTTCCTGAGCCACCAAACTTGAGGTCAAAACCAAGGTTAAATCTGGCGTTTTTTGAAGTCCCATATGTAAACTGTAGTAAAGACGAGTAAAATGTTTCTCTAAACCCATCAAAAGTGGTACCCATCCATTGTGACTTACTTTGGGTATATATTGAGTTGAATAATGAAACATCAAATTTTCCTTTCCTCAATAAAGAACCAGCGTTATATGTTTGCAAGTTAAACTCTGAAGGCTCTTGAGCTTCTCCTTTAGAATTCATAGTTAAGTCACTATTAGAAGAGCCGCTATTCACAGCAGCATTTACAGACCAATCATAACTATAGTAATCATACTTAGCTTTAGGGTCTATTTTGTTTGTCCTATAACTATTTATGTATGCTAATTCATTTTTAGCTTTTAATTTAAAATCTGCAGTATACCATTTAAAAATTTCTGATATCTGAACAACCTCTCCTTCTACCTTAATAAAATTAGGGTTGTTTAGTGCTGATTTCGTTTGTTCATCTAATTGGAGCTCGAGTGTTAAAGGATAGTAGGCTTCGTTTATAATTGGAGGACAGTCTTTAGCTCCACAAACTAAAACAAAATGTAATCTTGGATCCTTAAAACGAGGACGTATAATCTCGTTTTCTAAATGATTTAATGTCCATTTTTTACCAGCAATATTGTGTTTTACTCCTTCAAAAAAACCAGAAATATCCATAGGACTGGCTATTGGCCAATTTTCTCTTATTTTATTTATTACTAATAAATTATACACATTTATTAAATATGCTTTTTGATCATTTTCTTTTAATTCAGAAAATTGAAGTGTACTTATAGTATTCATTAATACGGGTAACTCAGAACTTTCTTTAATGCTATTGTAATCGACTTTACCATCAGTTACATTATGAATAAAGAAGTTGTTTGATTGATCTAAAAAAGAATCTAGGTCTTGAGAGAAAAAAGTATAAACAAACAGAAATGGTAATAGTAATAAGTTTATTTTATTCATTATGGCAATATTATCGTTATTCTTAAGACGGAAGTATATTTTAACCCTTACAAATATGAAGATAATTTTATTTATTCTTAAAAAGAAGGTTACTTTTAAAAAGTTGTTACACTTAAAGGAAAGAAGACAATATGAAAAACTCAAAAATCATAGAGTTAGAAACCTTAATAAAAAACAGAAAATATTATTTGCTGATTGTGAGAGAAGTGCAAGTCGATATTTGAGCTCTTTTACTACCAAGTTTTTGACATGAATCGACTTGAGACTTCAATAGTTTAGAACTAAAAATGAACCTTTTTATTTATAAAGAGTATATTCTATATAAAACAAATTAAAATGCGAGTAAAAACAATAATAACAATGAGTTTAATGTCGATAATCGCTTCTTTGGGTTTTAATAAAAAGTCAACGGCACAAACAATGACAGTAAAAGAAATACATACAAAAAGCAGAGCAGAGATAATAGAAGCAGCTCAAAAACTTCTAGATGAAGCAGCTTTAAACTACCCTCTGTTTAACCCTAACCTTACTCGGATTTTAGTCAACAAGAATGATGCTTTTGTTTTGTTTAGAATCAATGACCTCATCTACGTTCCTCAAAACTCAACTATAATATCAGGAGCTTCAGTAAATTTAATTACTGGAGTTATTAATTCAAACACCATTTCATCAATAGAAACAAAGAAAGAGTTAGAAAACACTGCAACAAATAAGACTATTGAAGTAAAACCTACTGATCGAAAAACAGCAATTGAAGCAGTAGCCAAAAGTAGAAATCAAAGCCCTGAAGAATTAGAGAAACATATAGAAAGTCTATTCCCTAATATTAGCTTAGTTATTTTAAATAAAGGAAGTTATTACTCTGTATCAGAATACATGGATGATAGCTATGAATGGTATTATCTGTTAAATAAAAAATCAGGAGTGAAGTATGATGAGTTCTCTGCTTCAATAGAACCAAACCCTATTACCAATGAGGAAGATAGTTATAAGGAAATTAAAAAATTGGAATCAACACTAGAAGAAAAAAAAGATTTAATTATGGAGCCTTCAAACGTAATGACTATTGATGAATATATACTGTTAGAGAAAAACAAGGCTAATAAAAGAAAATTAATAAAGTTTAGAAATAAGTATGGATCAAAAGCTGATATTACAATTAAAGCTGTTACAGTTAAAGAATATGAACTATTGGTAAGTCATAAGTCTAATGATGGGTACTTTTGGGCTGAAAGTTATACTCTAAACAAAGAAACAGGAAAGGCAGAAATGATTTGGCATGAGCAACCCATAAAACCTGATCCTTTGCTTTTAGAAGAGGTTAAGCCTGACTCTATTATAGCTCCTAAAAAATAAACGCTTAAATCTTTCTATTTGATACCGTATTTTCTTTCTAAATAAAAATACTTATCCAACAAACTATATTATCTTTGTTGGTATGAGCGACGCTATACAACACGAATGTGGAATTGCACTTCTTAGGCTTAAGAAACCACTTGAGTTTTACCATAAAAAATACGGAACGGCTTTTTATGGAATAAACAAAATGTACTTGCTAATGGAAAAGCAACATAATCGTGGGCAAGATGGCGCTGGAATTGCAAACATTAAGTTTGATATGGCGCCCGGAACGCGTTACATTAGTCGCCATCGAAGTATTGCTCAAAAACCAATTCAAGATTTATTTTCTTATGTCAATAAACGGTTTAAAGAGTTGGAGCTAAGTGACCCCGAAAAGTTAAATGATGTTCAGTGGTTAAAACAGAACGAAGCCTTTACCGGAGAGTTATTTTTAGGTCATTTACGTTATGGAACTTTCGGGAAAAACAGCATTGAAAATTGTCACCCATTTTTAAGAACCAATAATTGGATGACAAAAAACTTAGCGCTTGCCGGAAACTTTAATTTAACTAATGTTGATGAGTTGTTTGGCCTTTTAGTCAACATTGGGCAACACCCAAAGGAAAAGTCTGATACGGTAACTGTTTTAGAAAAAATAGGCCACTATTTAGATGATGCTAATCAGCAATTATTTGAAAAATACAAAGCAGAAGGAAAGAGCTATGTAGAGATTTCTGAACTAATAGCTAAAAATATAGACCTACAAAAAATATTAGAACAATCTGCTATAGATTGGGATGGAGGTTATGCAATGGCAGGATTGCTAGGCCATGGTGATGCTTTTGTCTTGAGAGACCCTAATGGAATTCGTCCTGCTTTTTGGTACGATGATGATGAGGTTACCGTAGTCGCTTCTGAACGTCCAATTATTCAAACTGCTTTTAACATTAAGTGGGAGGAAATTAAAGAGGTTACTCCTGGAAGTGCATTATTAATCCCAAAATATGGCCCTGTTACTGAGAAGAGTGTCAAGCCTAAGTTAGAAGAAAAACAATGCTCCTTCGAGCGTATTTATTTTTCTAGGGGGACAGACAAAGACATTTATCAAGAGCGACTAGAGCTAGGGCGATTAGTAACCCCTAAAGTATTAGAAGCTATAGATTATGATTTAAAAAACTCTGTTTTTTCTTTTATTCCAAATACTGCAGAGACGGCTTATTACGGAATGCTAAAGGCTACAGAAGACCACCTTAACAAAGTTAAGTTAAGTAAAATCAAAGCATTGGGAGAGAAGCCAAGTGATGAAGATTTGACCGAGATTTTGTCTATGAAAACACGAGTAGATAAAGTAATGGTTAAAGATGCTAAACTAAGAACTTTTATTACCCAAGATGATGCAAGAGATGATATGGTTGCTCACATCTACGACATTACTTATGGCTCTGTGAGAAGAGGAGAAGACAACCTTGTTGTTCTAGATGATTCTATTGTTCGTGGTACAACTTTAAAACAGAGTGTCATTCGTATCTTAGACCGTTTAGAACCAAAGAAAATTGTTGTCGTTTCATCTGCTCCTCAAATTCGTTACCCTGATTGTTATGGAATAGACATGGCTAAGTTAGGAGACTTTATTGCTTTTCAAGCAGCCATTGCTTTACTAAAAGATCAAGGAAAAGAAAATATAATACAAGAAGTCTATCAAAAATCTAAAGCTCAAGTTGGATTGCCAAAAGAGGAGATCGTTAATTATGTAAAAGAAATTTATATCCCTTTTACAGATGAGCAGATTAGCAATAAAATTGCTGAGCTGTTAACCCATAAAGACATTAATGCAGAGGTAACTATTATCTACCAGTCTGTTAATGACTTGCATAAAGCAGTCCCTAACAATACTGGAGACTGGTATTTCACAGGAAACTACCCAACTCCAGGCGGAAACAAAGTGGTAAACCAAGCTTTTATTAATTATGTGGAAGGTAAAAATGTTAGAGCTTATTAAAACATGAATAGAACTTATAAAATAGGGATTGTAGCAGCTATCATTTACATGGTGTTTGAATTAGCTATTGTCTTTTTAGGTTATAATCACAATGAAAACGTACATGTTATTGCTTTTGGGGTTAATACGCTAATTCTTCTTATCGCTGTTGCATATAGTATCTTAAGTGAATATAACAGAAAGTTACAAGACGGTAAAGGTGTTAGTCTACTGCACGATATTAAATCCGGATTAAGAACAGTAAGTACTTACGCAGTAATGATCTCTTTGTTTGTTTTTTCTTATTACAATTGGATCGATCCTGAATACTCTAAAATAAGAGCACAACAACATTTGGAACGAACACAACATGAAAATTTTGAAGAACAAGCTAAGTTGAAAATGGAGGCCGCTCCTGAAATGTATGAAGGAAAGTCTATTGAAGACCTTAGAGATACGAATGAAGCAGCCATTGAAATGGTTTTAACCCCTTCTTTTAAAAACATTATCCCTATGACTTTATTTTCTTTAATCCTTTTAGGAATGGTTTACACATTTGTAATTACTGGATTAAATAGGTTGGTACTCGCTAAATTATTTTAGAATGAATGATTATTACATTATTACTGGAACTTCTAGCGGACTTGGATTAGCTTTTGCTCAACAATTATTGGAGCAAGGCAAGCTGCTTTGTTCGATTTCTAGAAAAGAAAATGAATCAATTAAGGCATTAAAAAAACACGAGAATTTTCACCACTATAACTGTGACTTAGCTAATGAAGAGCAACTAAATCAAACATTAAAAACTCTTTTTGAAGCAATAGAATTAGCTTCTCTGAACTCTATTACGTTAATTAATAATGCCGGAACTATTCAGCCTATAGGAAATGTAGGAACAAATAACTCAATTGATATTAGCAATAGTATTGATACGAATCTAAAAGCTCCCATTCAAATTGCTGAACATTTTATAAGAGTCACACAATCTTCTCCCATTCAAAAGTTCATCTTGAATATCTCTTCTGGTGCAGGAAGAAAACCATATGCGGGTTGGGCATCTTACTGTGCTGCAAAAGCTGGGCTAGATTTATTTACTGCTTGTATTGGGGTGGAACAAGAACTAGAAAAACACCCTGTAAAAGTAATTTCTTTTGCCCCTGGTGTTGTAGATACTAATATGCAAGTAACGATTAGGAAAACTCCAAAAGAAACATTTAATTCAGTCAATCGTTTTATTGACTTAAAAGAGAATGGTCAATTATTGCCACCAAATTTTGTTGCACATAAGTTGTTAGAACTGTTGCCTAGTAATAAAACTGTTGGAGGAGAACTGTATGACATTAGAGATTTTATTCAAGAAAAGCAATAGGTTAAGCCTCTTCTATTTTCTCAATATCAATTGGAATTCCTTTCTTACAAGTTGGAGCAATTGGTCGAACAGGCCTGTACTTTATCCAAATAATTAACCCTTCTTTTTGAAATGCTAAATCTAATGGCTTAAATGGTTGTAAAACCTGCTCTGTTTCTTTTAGTACAATTAGAAAACCACAACCCTGTTCATTAGAAAAATCTTTTATCGTCCCCATTACAAGGCCTAACTCTTTCATTCTCTCGGCTTTTGAATCGAATAAAGCAGCTTTTTCTTTTTCAGCTTTAGTTGTAGCCGTTTGCTTTCGCAAGCATTCAGAAATCCAAAAAAGATTAAAGTAATCAATAAATGAATGATACTTTTCATTTAGAATCCCTACTTCATTGCCCTAGCAGCATTCATCATCTTTTCTACACTAATTTTTCTAAACTCTCCTAGGTCATTACTCTTTATGGTAATGTATGTTCCGTTTATCTTTTTAACAACCACAAAATGAAAGTTAGGTAATTTAGATGCTGTCTTTTCATCCATGGTTGTACCTCCAGTAGTTAAAGCTCTTTGGTACAATAAATAATCTTCTCCCTCTTCTATGTAGTTATAATCATAAACCTCAGCTGTTTCTTTATGAATTTCCTTTTCTAATGCGATTGACTTTTCTACATCTGCCCAATCTTCAACTGTAATTTTCCAGTTTTTATCAGATCGCATCGATAAATCCCAAAAAGCTTCTCCTTCTGCATGATCAATAAGAGGTTCTTCTAGCTGATCATTCTCATCTCCATCTATATAGTGTTTTTGAGGGATAAACAAAACTGCTTCCAAATCATAATCACTCATAGGAAACTCTCTAAGCTCACTAAAGTCAATCGGTTTTTCTTGTGAATCATCTTCCAAAACTTTATCTTCTTGGTTTTCTACAGTTTCTTCTTTCTCGCTCCCACAAGCTATAAATAAAGAAGAGATCGCTAATGCAATTATAATTTTTTTCATTCTGTTTCTGTTTATTCTATTGAGATTATTACAAATATAACCGAAATGTTTCAATAAAAAAACGATTTCTCAACTCGCAAAATAGTTATGTTTGTAAACAGAATAAAAGATTTGGATTTATGACGCGTATTTTAACCAATAAAAAAAAGATTTTTAATGATCCTGTTTATGGGTTTATCTCAGTTCCTTACGAATTAATTTTAGACATAATTGACCACCCCTATTTTCAACGCTTAAGGAGAATAAAACAGTTGGGCTTGTCTCATTTAGTTTACCCTGGTGCTTTACACACTCGCTTTCATCATGTGCTGGGTTGTACTAATTTAATGCAACAAGCAATAGAAACATTGCGCTCTAAAGGCCATGAGATTACTGAAGATGAAGCTAAAGGAGTTACGTTGGCTATTTTACTTCACGATATTGGCCACGGCCCTTATTCTCATGCCCTTGAACAATCCATAGCTAAAGGAGTGCATCATGAAGAGCTGTCTTTGATCTTTATGCAACATTTAAATAAAGAGTTTAATGGACAATTAGACACAGCAATCGAAATTTTTACTAATAATTATCCAAAAAAATTCTTACATCAACTCGTTTCTAGTCAATTGGACATGGATCGTTTAGATTACCTTAAAAGAGATAGTTTTTATACCGGAGTTTCGGAAGGTGTGGTAAGCAACCAACGAATTATTAAAATGCTAGACATTGTTAATGACGAACTGGTTATACAGGAAAAAGGAATTTACTCGATAGAAAAGTTTATTGTTGCTCGTCGTTTAATGTACTGGCAAGTTTATTTACATAAAACAGTCATAAGTGCCGAATTTTTATTGGTAAAAGCGTTGGAGAGAGCAAAAGAGCTTGCTAAGTCAGGGGTTGATTTGTTTTGTAGCCCAGCTTTTAAAGTGTTTTTATATGCTGACATCTCTAAAGAAGATTTTGAGAAAAAAGAAATATTACATGCTTTTTCTCAACTAGATGATTATGATATTTTAGGAGCAATTAAGGTTTGGACAAGCCATGAAGACAAAATACTTTCATTGTTAGCAACCATGATAACAGATAGAAAACTTTTGAAAGTTTCTATTCAAAAAGAGAAATTTAAAACTGAAGAGATAGAACAACATAAACAAAAGATAGCTGAAAAACTTGGAATCTCTTATAAGGAAGCTTCCTATTTTGTCTTTACTGACGAAATTGTAAACAATGCCTATGATGCTCATAGTGACTCCATTAATATCATTTTTAAATCCGGAAAAGTCTTAGACATTACAGAAGCAAGCGACAACTTTAACATTCAAGCATTAACAAAGCCAGTAAAGAAATACTTTTTGTGTTATCCTAGGTAATTAGCTAGTTGAATCTACAACAAATTTAAAATCCCTAGTTATTGAATTAACTGGGGTTTTTACATTAACAATAAACCGTTTTTTTATCCGTTTACTCTACTCACCTTTAATACAACTTAATGAATAAAAGTATACTTAACCATAATAAATATACAAATGAAAAATATAACAACTCTTTTGATTGTTATTAATTCTTTATCCTTTTATTCGCAAAAAGATACAACTAATAACAAAAATCAGATAAGTATAAATTTGATTGACATTGCTCTAAGCACAACATCTTTATCTTATGAGCGCTACTTAAATAAAAATCTAAGTATTAAAATCCCACTTAAACTTTCTATAAACAGAGATTTTGGAGTTCAATACTATTCTTATGGCCTTGATTCGTATTATCATTTTAATAGTTTAAGAAAGACAAATTTACTAGCAGGTGTTTCTTTAAGAAGAGATATGGTCTTATTAGAAAAATCACATTATCACTCTAGTCAGAACACCGAAGAAGGTTTCATTCCAACCGGAGGACTATTAGATTTAGATTATACAGGGCCAGGTTCGACAAAGCATTATAATATATTTAGAAACAGTGCCTTAATCAACTTAGGTATTGAGAATAAAATAAACAACGACCTCTTAATATCTCTAATTGCAGGATTAGGCATAGCTAAAGAAGATAGAAGTAATTACTTACTTCAAAGTTTCAATGGAGAAATAAACATCAGTTATTTATTTTAAATAAAGATCTTTTGTAATTCCTTAAAAAAAGATTTAAAATCCCTAGTTATTCATTTAACTGGGGCTTTTTGCTTATAACCAACAGCAAAACAAATGAAAGTATTGCGTTATAAATAATAATTTCAAATCCAAATTGATAGGCTCCAAATATTCCTAAAGAATTCTTCTCAACTCCAGGGGCTCCAGTTGAATAATACCAAAAGAAAAACATAAGTAAAGTCGCTATCAATGAAACAACAGGGACTAAATTATCTATCAGTTTTCTTTTCGTTATGATTCCAAAAAAGAACAAGCCGATTAATGGACCATAAGTAAACCCAGCGAGCTTCATTAACAGTCCAATTGCAGATTCGTCGGTGACATACTTTAGCATCAGTACCACTAAAACGATGACTCCCGACATAAAAATGTGTACCCTCTTTCTAATCCTTTCTGCTGTTTGCTCTTGTTTCTTTTCTACATTTAAAAAATCTACAGAAAAAGAGGTAGTTAAAGAAGTTAAAGCTGAATCTGCACTGCTATAAGCAGCAGCAATTACCCCTAAGAGAAATAAAACGCCAATTAGTGTCCCCGTATTTTCATGTAAAGCAATCTCTGCAAACAACATATCTGGTTTTACATCTGTTCCTATGCCTGATTGACTTGCATAAAGATATAATAAGGCTCCTAAGGAAAGAAAAACCAAATTTACAACAACAAGTACCGCAGCCATAGATAACATGTTTTTTTGAGCTTCTTTACTATTCTTACAACTTAGGTTCTTTTGCATCATATCTTGATCTAAACCAGTCATTCCAACAGTAATGAATATTCCCCCCAAAAAGTGTTTAATAAAATGATTGCTTCCGTTTATGTCATCAAAAAAGAAAATTTGAGAATAATTACTTTTGTTAATGGTTTCAACCATTCCTCCAGATTCAGATAGATTCATAAGGTCGCTTAACATGTATATGGTTAAAAAAACAGAACCTAACATAAAAGCGGTTTGCAAAGTGTCTGTCCAAATTATCGTTTTAATTCCTCCTTTGTTGGTATACACCCAAATTAATAATACAGAAATAATAACCGTTACTACATAAGGAATTCCCCAAGCGTCAAATAAGATCGCTTGTAAAACATTGGCAACTAATAGTAACCGAACAGAAGCTCCTAAAACTCTCGATAACAAAAAGAAAGTAGCTCCAGTCTTATAACTCCAAAAACCAAAACGTTGCTCTAAATATCCATAAATAGAAGTTAAGTTCATTTTATAGTACAATGGAACTAACACCATAGAAACAATGATGTAACCAATAAAATAACCAAACACAGCTTGCATGTAGCTAAACTGATTGGCCTCATTACCAACCCAACCCGGAACCGATAAAAAGGTAACTCCAGAAAGTGAAGCGCCTATCATTCCAAAAGCAACAATGAACCAAGGAGATTTTCGCTCTCCTAAAAAGAAGGACTTGTTGTTTGCAGCTCCTCTTGAAGTAAAGTGCGCAATTCCTACTAATACGAGAAAGTAAAGTGCAATTACAGATATGATTAGAATTGTTGACATTTTGTTTTGATTAAAGAATGAAGGTAAAAGAATTATTACAAAAGATCTTTACAAGACAATCAAACTATTAACAGTTGATTGGGAATAGGTTTAATTTTAATTATTATTTTTACACTAAATAAACAACCCCATTTTCATGATTCTATTAGCCATTATTTTTCCAGGTATCTCCTTTTTAGTCAGAGGAAAAATTCTGTCAGCAATTTTAGCAATTATACTACAATTAACTGTTATAGGTTGGCTACCTGTTGCAATTTGGGCAGTGGTATCTTTAAGTAATGCTAGAAGTGAAAAACGGATGAAGGATATGGAGAGAAGAATATTACAGACTAAATATAATAATTAAGATGAATCATTGTAGGATATGTAAAACAGACGGAGAAGAATCAGATATAACTTGTAAAGTTTGTAACTACCCATTAAAAGGGACTAAAAAAGAGCAAGCTGTTTTTGGCGCTAAGTTTATTATTCAAAAAGGAGACATTAAAGATTCTTTTGAATATTTGAAAAAAGCAAGAATCCTTTTGTTTGTTCTAGGTGCAATGCTGATTATAGTTCCTCTTATTCCTTTTTTTTCGCCTCATAATAATATAGTTTTAATCATTAATATAATCATTGGTCTTTTTTTTATTGGATGTGGTGTATTATCCATAAAAAAACCAAAAATTGGTTTACTTATTCCTTTGATTACAGTGATGTCTTATTACTTGCTGTTACTAATAATTAGTCCGTATGATTTATGGACTGGGATCTTGTGGAAAGCTATTATTTTAATAACTCTAAGTTATGGGTATTTCAGTGTAAGAAAAGCTGATAAAATTTTAAAGAAGTATAAATATATTGCTGACATAATGGAAGAAGAAAGTTTAAAAAACTAGTTATGTTTTTAACAAAAAAACCGCCATTATAATCTAAATTACAATGGCGGTTTCAACTCTCTATTATTCAATAACTACAATCCCAACAACACTTCTTCTGGTGGTTTAGCACCAAATATCATTTTCGTAGGGTTTTCTAACATTTCTTTTACTTTTACAAGGAAGCTAACAGATTCCTTACCATCAATAATTCTATGATCATAAGAAAGCGCTAAGTACATAATTGGACGTATTTCCACTTTTCCATTTATAGCTACAGGGCGCTCAACAATGTTATGCATTCCTAAAATTGCAGATTGTGGAGGGTTTATAATTGGAGTACTTAGCATAGAACCAAATACACCACCATTGGTAATTGTAAAGGATCTTCCTTCCATATCTTCAATCGCAATTTTACCATCTCTAGCCTTAATTGCTAAACGTTTTATTTCTTTTTCTATTTCTTGCAACGATAACTGCTCAGCATTACGAACAACAGGCACCATTAGTCCTTTTGGAGAACTTACCGCAATTCCTATATCCGCATAGTTGTGAGAAATCATATTATCTCCATCAATCATAGAATTTACCTGTGGAAATAAGTTTAATGCCTCTGTTACGGCTTTAGTAAAGAAAGACATAAAACCTAAGTTTGTTCCATGTGTTTCTTTAAACTGAACTTTATACTTATTTCTTAAGTCCATAATTGGCTTCATGTCTACTTCGTTAAAAGTAGTCAGCATTGCTGTTTCATTTTTAACAGCTACCAAACGAGAAGCAATTTTTCTTCTCAGCATTTTCATTTTTGCCGTAGAAGTATCTCTTGTTCCTCCCCATCCTTGAGTTGACTCAGCTGGGAATCCTGCCGCCATTGCCGCTACAATATCTTGTTTTGTTAATCGTCCGTCTTTTCCTGTTCCGTTTACTTTTTCCAAAGGAACGTTGTTTTCGTCTGCTAATTTCTTAGCAGCAACAGAAGGAGTTCCTTTTGCGTAAGTCTCTTTTGTTGGAGCACTCGTTTTTTCTGCAACAGGGTTAGGGTTTGGTGCAGTAGTCTCCTTAGCCTCAGCTTTAGGAGCTTCTTCTTTAGCGGCTTCTGGCTCACTTTTAGAACTGTGACCTTCTGGCTTTTCTGCCGATGTGTCTATTAAACAAACCACATCTCCAACAGCTACAGTATCTCCGTTTTCGGCTTTTAATGTGATTATTCCTGAAGCTTCAGCTGGCAACTCCAAAGTGGCTTTATCAGAATCTACCTCTGCAACCGCTTGATCTTTTTCTACGTAGTCTCCATCTTCTACCAACCATTCTGCAATTTCTACCTCAGAAATAGACTCTCCTGGGCTTGGTACTTTCATTTCTAATACTGACATCTTTTTTTTGTATTATGTATTACGTAAAAAGTATTACGCAAAAACGTATATTTTTAATTGATTAAACTTTTTGTTTAGCGTATTGCATTAAATCATCTAGTATAGCTTGATGACGAATAGCAGCAACTTTAGATGATCCGCTAGCGGGACTAGCTGAACGTCTTCTTGAAGCAACATCTAATTGTACCCCTAATTTTTTCCAAAAACGGTGACGGCTTTGAATAAAACGCCAAGCCCCCATGTTTTCTGGTTCTTCTTGAGCCCATATATAGTTAGCTTCTTTTCCATATTTACTTACCATTTCTTCTAATTGCTTGGCTGGCAATGGATATAGCTGTTCTACTCTTACTACCGCAATATTTTCTCCTGCTCCTATTTTCTCTTTCTCTTCTATAATATCATAATAGAACTTCCCAGAAACCATCATTACAGTATCAACTTCCTTTGCTGTAACAGTTGTATCGTCAATTAACTCTTTAAACCCTCCATTTGCTAAGTCACTAATTTTAGAGACAGCAGCAGGGTAACGTAGTAGTTTTTTTGGTGTAAAAACAATCAATGGCTTTCTAAAATCACGCTTCATTTGTCTTCTTAGTAAATGAAAGAAGTTTGCCGGTGTTGTGCAATTAGCAACTTGCATATTTAAATCTGCACACTGCGTTAAGAAACGTTCCATTCTACCACTAGAGTGCTCCGACCCCATTCCTTCATAACCATGAGGTAACAGCATAACCAAACCGTTTTGAGTATGCCACTTATCTTCGGCAGCACTTAGGTACTGGTCAACTACTATTTGAGCTCCATTAAAGAAATCTCCAAATTGCGCTTCCCAAATAGTTAAGCTATTAGGTGTTGAAAAGGCATATCCATAATCAAACCCTAACACTCCATATTCTGAGAGTAACGAATTATAAACTTCGAATTTAGCTTGCCCCTCCTCTAGGTTATTTAATGTAACTACGTCTTCTTCTGTATCTTCTATCTTAACTACAGCATGTCTGTGAGAGAAAGTTCCTCTTTCGACATCTTCTCCAGACAATCGAATATGATGTCCTTCTGTCAATAGAGAAGCATAAGCCAACATTTCTCCCATACCCCAGTCTAAACGGTCATCCTCAATCATTTTAATTCTATCCTTCAATAGCTTAATAACTTTACGGAAGTAATTATTTCCTTCAGGCAAGGTGGCTAACTTTATCCCTAATTCTTTAATTCTTTCTTCAGGAATAGCAGTAACAGGAGACTCTAAGAAGTCTTCTTTTGTTGCAGGCCTAAACCCTTTCCATTTATCTTCTAAAAAATCTGTAATTTTTGCTTGTTTAATTTCCTTAGCATCGTCTAAACGATCCTGTAACATGTCATCAAAGTTTTTCTTTAGAACGTCTCCTTCTTCTGCAGTAACCACTCCTTCTTTTACCAACTTCTCTAAGTAAATAACTCTTGGGTTCGGGTGGCTTGCAATAGCTTTATATAGTTTTGGTTGAGTAAATTTTGGTTCATCCCCTTCATTGTGTCCATACTTTCTATAACATAGCAAATCAATAAAAACATCTCTGTTAAATGTCTGGCGGTATTCTAATGCAACTTCCATTGCTAATACTACCGCTTCTACATCATCTCCATTTACATGAAAGACAGGGCATAATGTTGTTTTAGCAATATCTGTACAATAGGTACTTGAACGTGCATCCAAATAATTGGTCGTAAATCCAACTTGATTGTTAATTACTATATGGATTGTTCCTCCTACTCTATACCCATCTAACTGAGCCATTTGTATCACTTCATAAACAATTCCTTGACCTGCAATTGCAGCATCTCCATGAATAAGGATTGGAACTATTTTAGATTCATCTCCTCCTAAATCGTGATCTATTTTTGCTCTTGTAATCCCTTCTACTACTGGATTCACAGCTTCTAGGTGAGAAGGGTTTGGCGCTAATGTCATTTTGATCTCTTTACCTGCGTCTGTGGTAACATTGCAAGTATACCCTAAGTGATATTTTACATCTCCATCGAACAACGCGTCATCGTATTCTTTTCCTTCAAACTCACTAAAAATAGCAGAGTAGGTTTTGTTAAAAATATTTGCTAAAACATTTAAACGCCCTCTGTGTGCCATCCCCATAACAAACTCTTCAACACCAAGAATAGATCCTTTTTCCATTAGAAAATCTAGTGCAGGAATTAAAGATTCTGCTCCTTCCACAGAAAATCGCTTTTGACCAACAAACTTCTTATGCAAAAACTCTTCAAAAACACTTGCTTGATTTAACTTATGTAAAATATGCTTCTTGTCTTCTACGGTAAACTTAAGCCTGTTTCTTAATTCTATCTTATTTTTAATCCACTCCACTCTTTTAGGGTGACGAATGTACTGATACTCAATACCAATAGAACGACAATAAGTTCCTTCTAAGTGAGCTACAATATCTTTCAGTGTTGCTGGTCCTAGCTTAACTTCTTCGCCCGCTTGAAAAACGGTATCTAAATCAGATTGCTCTAGTCCAAAATTTTCAAGTGCTAAAGTAGGCTCGTACTTTCTCCTTTCTCTAACAGGGTTTGTATCTGTAAATAGATGTCCTCTATCTCTATAGCCTGCTATTAACTGGATTACTTTAAACTCTTTTTGTACATTTTCTGGAATTTCTCCATCGGTATCATAATTTTCTTTAGCAAAGTTAAATCCTTCAAAAAATGAAGCCCAACTTTTATCTACTGAATTTGGGTCTTTTGAATACTGAGCATACAATTCTTCAATTGCACTACCCTCAGCATTACTTAGGTATGAATATTTGTCCATTATGATTGTTTAATTCTAAAACACTTAATACCTACAAAGGTATAATTTAATTTAATCAGATAAAAAAGTAACATCAGTTTTTATTTTGATTCAGTCACAAAAAGCTTTACTTTAGTATTTAATCTATCAAAGATATGAATTCAAGAACAGTTATTAAAAACATGGGGGCATTCATTTTGTTATTGGTTTTCACAGCCATTAACGGACAAGATTTTCTAACTGTAATTGATACGAATCGGATTAATCAGAACTATTTATTAAATACAACAAGTATTGATTCTGCAGAGTTTTCTACTAGAAACCCTGTAAATACTGGCTCTACTCCACACGCAATATACGATACAACGATTTTTTACAAGTCAACTCCTGGTCTTAAATTAATTTACATTAAAGATTAGTTTATGAGGTTATTGTTAATTTTATTTTTTTGTTGGCTAAGCCTAAGCTTCTTTTCCCAAAGCGGCTGTAATACAGCAACAGACCTTGGTGTAGTTTCTTCTACTTCAATTTGCAATAACTATACTATAGTAAACTCAGGTAGCTCCAGTACCTTATCATGTAATGGAGGTGGTTTTGGAGGTTCTGGAAATTATGTTTGGTTAAAATTTTGTACCAATTCTAATAACGACTGTGTCGTTTTTGATTTATCTACTTCAACTTCGTCTTTTTCTGAGTTTGTGCTTTATAGTTCTTGCTCTGGAGGTTTTGGATCTGGTGCTATTACCGTATCTTGTTCAGAGTTAGGAACAGGTGGAGTCTGGTCTTCTTCTGGTGTAACTACGGCTAATACTTGTTATTATTTACGAGTATGGACAAAAGACATCGGTACAGGAATTACTGTTTGTGCCCAAACAAATGAACCTACTAACGATGAGTGTACAGCTCCAACCCCTTTATATCCTACACCACAAAGT
>JAGXIB010000183.1 GCA_024635865.1 Flavobacteriales bacterium | reverse complement strand
TGGCATGGACACCTTTCGGAAACTGATGATCAGTCTGGTTACTCTTTGGGAGAAATGGAATATACTCTTTTAGGAGTTTTAGCCAAAGCACCAGCGGCTATTAATGTTACTTTTTTTAGACCTTATCCTTGGGAGGTTAGAAACATAGCAACTTTGTTAGGGGCAATAGAAGGGTTGTTTTTACTATTGTTGACAATTTATGTGTTTTTTAAAGTAAGAGGCACTATTATACAAATAGTTTTTAAAAATAAAGAGATTTTGTTTTTATTGTCTTTTGCTATTCCTTTTGCGTTTATAGTTGGGGTAAGTTCCTATAATTTTGGAGCGCTTTCGCGTTATAAAATACCAGCTGAGTTGTTTTACTTAATAGCACTAGCACTTATCCATAAGGCATTTTCAAGAAAAAAGATTTAGATATTTTTTAGTGTTTGCTTTTACTGAGAAACGATTCAATATTGTTTTTTGACCTGCTTGACCAACTTTAGTTCTAAGCTCTTTATTGTTAATTAATAGTGTCAAGACCTTTAACCATTCTTCCTCATGCTCAATTAAAAAACCATTTTCACCCTGTTCAATTATTTCTATATTTACTCCGACAGAGGACATTACTGTAGGAATTCCTAATGACATATATTGAAGCCCTTTAAAACCACATTTCCCTTTTTCCCATTCAGAATTATACAAAGGCATTATGCCAATATCTATTTTATTTAGGTCCTCTATTTCTGTCTCTTTATTCCATGGTGTAAATTGTAGCGAATTTAATTGAAAGCTGGGAGGCTTGTCAGAAATTACAAGAAAAGAAAAACGATATTTTTCTTCTAATTTAGAAATAATAGGCTTGATTATCTCTAAGTGTTTCATGGTAGAGTGTGTTCCTGTCCAACCAATTGTTATTTCTTTTTTTTGTTGAGGTTTCTTTTGGTGATAATCTAAGTCAATTGTAGTTGGAATAACTATTGTGTTTGGGTTGTGTTTTTTAGCATAATTAGCTAAAAATGAATTTCCACAACAGACTTTGTAAGCCCATTTACAAATGTATTTAACTTTCCAATTTGCCTTTAAGTACTTGACTGATTTGTTTTTATCAGAGACATTATGTATCCAAATAGCATCATCAAAATCATATATTATTTTTCTTCTTAAAACTTTTGTTATCAGAAACTCAATTATTGGAGGACCAATTGGAGTAGCTTCTCGATGAATAAATACATAATCATATTTAGAAACTTTAAACAAAAGGAAAAACCGATTTAAGAAGGCCGAAATAAAGTTGAAAATTTTAATAAATAAATTAGTGTTTTTATATAAACTCAACCATGACTTTTCGCTCCAAAATGAACCTTGTTTGATTTCAAAATCTTGTTCTAGCGCACTTAAATATTGCTCGAATCTAAAACGTTGAGAGGGAGCATATCCATTAGGATATGGGGTAAGAAACAGGATAGATTTATATTTTTTCATCTAACAGTTTATGATAAGTTTTAGCAAAGTCAATTATTCCTTTTTCTAAACTAAAAACAGCTTCAGCTCCTTGTCTTAGTTGCTCTTTATTTCTATTTGTGTTTTTATCCAGTTCGGCAATTGCTTTTATGTAAGCTTTGGTATCTAGTTCTTTTACAATTACACCACAGTTATTTTCTGTAATTATTTTTTCAACATCACCAACATTGTCATTACATACCATAGGAATCCCCATGCCTAATAGTTCTCCTATTTTGGTAGGAGAAGAGGCTTTTTTACTATAGAGAGGCTTTATAAAGCTAACGCTTAGGTTAGAAATACTTATATATGCTGGAACTTCACTTCTTTTTAATGTTTTAAATATAAAGTCGTTTGAGGATAATTGTTGTTCTTTTATTTTGTCTTTTACAAGGTTAAAGTCATCAGCAGTATAAATAACAAACTTGGCAGTTGGCTTTACTGTTTTTAAAGTAATATAAAAATCAATCATTTCGTCTATCATATACCATGTTCCTAAAGATCCTAGATAAGTTAGTATATAATCTTCTGGAGCTAGTTTTAATTCCTTCTTTATATCAATTGTTTTAGAAGTATCTATGTTGCTATAATCAAATAAATTCAAATCGGCACAAGTAGGGATAACAATTACTTTAGAGCTATTTATTCTTGAGTTCTTCCAAGATAAAATTTCATTTTTGCCTTCGTGGGTAAGACTAACTATTGCATCTGATTGATTAATAAATGACAGCTCTTTTTTCTTAAAAAAGTTATAGATTTTACTGTAAGGGAATTTCTTTTTTGTCCAAATATTACCATCAACTCTCTCATCTGCCCAAAAACCTCTCATGTCAAATAAGAATTTCACTTTATGTTTTTGTTTAAACCCTAAACCAATTAATGCAGTAATATAACTTCTACAATGGAAGAGAGAAAAATGCTTTTTCTTATGAAGTTGTTTAGCTTTTCTGTTTAGTTTATATATATCCCAGAGTGTTGAAAGAACAGGAGGTTTTTTCGTGTATTGAATTGGTTGCCAGTCTATGTTATTTTCGATACAAATATTTTCTATAATATTTTTATTGAGTTCAAAACGTTCTTTTTTCTCGCAAGAAACTAAAGTGAAACGATACCCTTCTTTAGTTAACCCAATAATGTAGGGCAAAACTTGTGACTGACCTAAAGGGTCAGTCATGCCATCATAAGAGAGGTAAAGAATGTTTTTCATTGTTACAAATTAACGGAAATTATAAGATTTTAAATCATAAAAGTCAAATAGCTTATGGATTTGAATAAGGATCCAAATCCTATTGTACAAAAAGTCTTCCCCTTTCATATACCGATTAATTATAGTTTCTACTATTTTATGATTTACAATATTAGCTTCTTCTATTTTTTCTTTTGAAAGATATTGTCCAATTAAGTAGTTAAGGTCAGTCTTTAACCATTTTTGCATAGGGATAGAAAAACCTTTTTTAGGTCTGGCAAAAAGTTCAGAAGGTAAGTAGTCATAAAGAACTTCTTTTAAAATATGTTTATGAGTACCATTTTTATACTTTAATTCAGGAGCAATGTTTAAGGAATATGCAACTACATTATGGTCTAATAGTGGGACTCTAACTTCAAGTGAATGTTGCATAGAAGCTCTGTCAACTTTCACTAATAAATCGTCTTTTAAGTAGTTTTTTAAATCATAGAAAGCTTGACTTTCCATTGCATTTAAGGGTCTGCTTAGTGTCCAATTTTCATTTATCTGAGAGCCAATAGAGTGTTTTTTTAATAAAGAAGAAATCTCAGCTATAGAAAACAAATATTGTTCTTGAGAAAAGATATGACCTTTAAGACTGTTTTTAGATGGAGCGTTAATAACCATTGCTCCTCTTCTAATGGTACTGTTTCCAACATTTTTTAATATTTTCGAAATTGGTTTTCTAAAAGAGTAAAGAAAATTATTGTCCATTCGTTTAGCCCAAGTGTACATGCCATATCCTAAAAATTGTTCATCTCCCCCATCTCCAGACAAGGCTACAGAAATGTGTTTCTTTGCCATCTTAGAGACTAATAATGTAGGAATAGACGATGAGTCTCCAAAAGGTTCGTCATAGGTTTTAAATAAGTTATCTACCTGTTCAATTGCGTCCTTTTCAGTAAGCATAAACTCATGGTGGTTTGTTTTAAGCTCTTTGGCTACCTTTCGGGCATATTCACTTTCATTTTGCTTAGTATCTTTAAATCCAATCGAAAATGTGTTTATTGACTTTTTTGATAAAGACTGAGTAATTGCCGTAACTAGACTCGAGTCAATTCCTCCACTTAAGAATGTGCCTATTGGAACATCTGAAACTATACGTTTTTCAACAGATTCGATTAATTTATTTTTTAATTCTTTTTTAGCTTGTTGTTCGTTGTTTATTGTCTCTTTTTTTACTTGAGAATTTATGTCCCAATATAAACTCTCACTAGCTTTATTATTTTTATTGATGGTAAGTATACTTCCAGCTTTAACCTTTTTTATTTCGTTAAAAATTGATTTTTCACTAGTAGAGTATCCTAAATGAAGAATATCAACAACTGTACTTTGATTGACTGTTAGCTTTTTTAAACTAACTAGGTTAACAATAGCCTTTATTTCAGAAGCAAAGGCAAAAGTTTCAGCGTCTTTGTATAGGTATAGAGGCTTTATGCCCATTCGGTCTCTAAAAAGAGTTAGAACTTCTTTTTGTACGTCCCAAATAGCGATTGAAAACATACCGTTTAGTTTGTTTACAAATTCATTCCCCCAAACTACAAAAGCTTCTAAAATAACTTCTGTATCTGAAGATGTCTGAGGAATAAAAGTAGAGTTTTTTTGTAGCTCACCTATAATTTCTTTATGGTTATATACCTCCCCATTATATACCATTATAAAATTATTGCAACGACTAAAAAAAGGTTGGTTCGCAGAGTCTGATAAATCTAAAATACTTAGTCTTCTATGCCCAAGACCTATTCCTGAATCACTATTGAAATATGCCCCTTGATTATCTGGCCCTCTATGAGCGAGAACAGAAGTCATCTTATTTAGATCAGCTTCATTGTATTGCTGAGATATAAACCCTGATATTCCACACATTGTCTAATTAATTTTAAGGCTAAATAAATAAGCAATACTTTTTCTTGGGAAAAATAATAATAAATAAATAAGATAATAGCATGTGGGCTTCCAATTATTTATTTTTTTGTTTGCCCCGCAAAGAATATAAGTCATTTTAAACTTAAACTCGTTTGTTATTCCTTTAGGAATGCTTTTTTTTTTTTTTACCAACTTAAAATACTTTTCATTATCGGAAATTAGCTCTTGTGTCAGCATATTAGACATACTGTTATCGTGAATCCGATATTTAAGATCAGTGTCGTCAGTGTCATAAACATAACCGTACGTTCCTCCTGCTAATAATACTTCTAATAAGAAGAACTTATCAGCTGTGCTTTGAAGTTTTTTATTAAAGGTGATGTTTTTATTCAATAAAAAAGTTTTTTTGAATAAAAATCCTGAAGGACAAGTATTTATTTCTGAATTGAATAGTAAGAGATCTTTTAACAAATGATCACTATGATTACTCCATATTTTACTGTTTTTTAAGCTGCTAAATTCTTTAACTCGCCCAAATGAGAAATCTAAACTTTTTATACAGAAAAGTCTACTTTCAATAAACCTTGGCGCTAAAAAATCATCCGAATCTAAAAATACTATATACTTCCCATTTGACAAATTAAAGCCATTATTCCTAGCAGAAGAAACTCCTTGGTTAGGTTGGTATATGTAATGGAGGTTAGATTCAGTTAATTGCTCAATTTTATTTTTACTATTATCTTTCGAGCCGTCATCAATAATGAATATTTCTATGTTTTTATGACTTTGGTTGATAACAGACATTATTGTTTCTGTTATGAAATTCTCGGCGTTATAACAAGGGATGATAATAGACACAAGATCCTCATTTACTTCTTGCATATACAAAAAAAGGTTTTAGATTTTAGAATGGATTCAACATCTCGTTTCATCTTGTAGTCTCCAGAGTTTGGGTATATCTGTTTCCCTATAAAAAACTTCATGATATTGTTTTGAGTTTTTATTGGAATTTTTCTCACTCCTTTTAGGTATAAAATTTTTTCAACTGTTTTACCTAATTGGTATCCTTTTTCATACCTAATGTAACTTTGACCAGAAATAGTTACTTTGCTAAAAATTGAATTCAATACATTTTTTAATTCATTGTAGTCAAATTCCTGAGTGTGAAATGGGTTGGTGACTATGCCTTTAGGACTGTTAATTACAATGTTTGGGGTTGAAATGTAAATCGTCCCAGTAGGTTTAATTACTCTTTTAAATTCTGATAGCATTTCATTAAACATTGTCGTATGTTCTATTGTTTCAAAGGACACGATAACATCGAAGGTGTTGTCTTCAAATGGAAGTTGTGTGCCATCCATTTTTTTAAAAATAAGATTGTTACCCTTCCACTTTATTTCACACAACTCTATTGCTTCTTTAGATAAATCTCCTCCAAAAACTTCAGCTTTAGTGTTTTGGGATAGTACATTTGTTCCAAAACCTGAGCCACATGCAATATCTAATATTTTTTCATTTCCTTTTAAGTTATTAACAACCTCTTCATACCTATGGATATGTTCTCCCCACCAAGGGCTGATATTATTTATTTCTTGCCTTTCTGATGACATAATTTATTATATAAGTTAACATGTTGCTCAACGTACTTTTGTTCACTAAACTGTTTAGTATCTTCAATACCTTGCTTTGATAGACTTAAACAAAGGTCGTTATTATTTATTAGTTTCTTTAGTTCCTTTGTGATAGATTTAGAGGAGCAGTAAGGGACAATCAAAGCATTTTTGTTATGGGTAATAAACTCGTTAGCTATTCCTGAAACCGTAAA
The DNA here is from genome assembly GCA_024635865.1 of Flavobacteriales bacterium. GTDB lineage: Bacteria > Bacteroidota > Bacteroidia > Flavobacteriales_D > Parvicellaceae > S010-51. Next base: position 7,284 of record JAGXIB010000183.1, on the reverse strand, counting down.
AACAGATGGAATCCCTGCGCATAATGCTTCAATGTAAGTTTGCCCAAAAGCCTCTACATCTTTATTTATTGGGGCGTGAACAAAATAATCAAATAGAGCGTAAAGATTATAAAGATCATTTTCAAAAGCGATCTCAGTATAGTCAATTTCTTTTAAGTGTTTTTTAAGTGTTTTTTTCACCTCTTCGCTGTCACTACCAACTGCATTAGCCAAAATTAAATGAGCGTTAGGATATTCTTTTTTTAATTCAGAAAAAGCAGGAATTATATATTGTAATCCTTTCAGATGAACATATCTTGAAATAACACCGATAATTGGAAAATCACTATTTTTGATATTATATTTCTCTTTTAGTTTTTTAACTTCTTCCGTGTCTGGAGTTCTAAATTTTTTAATATCGAATCCATGGTGTATTAATTCAATTTTATTTTCATTTTCACCTTCTTTTTTTATCAAGGTGGAAGTGACAATTTTAGAAATAGAAATAATAGAAGTAGATGTCGTGTTTATATATTTATCCCACTTTACAGATTTAGGGTAATACTCATGATTTAAAGTAGAGTGATGTCTTGTGTGAACTCTGTTTTTTACGTTGGCTATTCTTGCCGCTGTTAATCCTATAAGACTCGCATCTCTTAAGTGAGTGTGCACGAGGTTAGGTTTAGTTTTTATTAGAATTTTATAAATAGAGAGTAAACACTTTAAATAGCTTCTTTTTCCATTCAGTTGAACAATTTGGTACGGAATGTTAGCTTCTCTTAAAAATTGAGAAAACTCAGACTCTTTCTGTTGTAGTAAAATATAAGAGATATCTATAGAGGATTCTTTTTTTAGCCCATTAGCTATTAGTTCAAAAGCTAGTGACTTATTAGTTCCAGAGATTATATTTACTATTTTATAACTTATGTCCTCTTTTCTTTTCAAGACTTTGTTTTATTTGACCTAAACCAAGGCATAGGGTAATGTTTGTTTGATAAGTAAGCAACAATAACAAAAGTACAGAAAAAAGAGATAGTTGTAGCGTAAGAAACTCCAATCACTCCAAATCTATTAATTAATATGTAGTTAAGAGCCAAATTGACAACAACATTGAAAATTGAAAGATAACTTAATAGACTTGTCTTTTTTAAATAAAACAAGTAGCCCGCAAAAATTAAATACCCCCCCCAGAAAAAATAAGCTAGCGATGTCCAAAAAACATATTGAACTCCGTTAGCAAAATCTTGATGTATAAACCAATGGAAGATAAAGGAAGAGCTTAATGAAATTATAATTGTTGCAATGGCAAGAACAAAGATAAATAAGTAGGATATTTTAATAATTTCTGCTTTTTTTTTGTCATCAATTTTAGCAAGCCGTTCAAATAAAAAAGGATTATAAACAGATAGAAATGCTCCTGATATTATTGAAGTAATTAACCCAAATTGATACCCAATCCTATAAACGCCTAACTCTTCAATTGAGGCCATCTTAGCAATAAAAAGTGTGTCAGATTGATTAATCACAAACTTCCCAATAATATGAGGGACTAGTGGTAGTCCAAAAATTAATGACTGTTTTGCGATTTGATGACTATATATTTTTAGATCTATCCATTCTTGGTTTTTAAAGTAATAAAGTGAGTAAAATACAATTAGAATAGCCACTATTAACCAAGAGTATACTCTTCCTTCCCAATTAAATTTAAAACTAATTATAAATAATAAGGAGCAAGAAACTTCTATAATTGTTTTTGTTATAGAGACTATGCCATATGTGTGTGGCTTTTTTTGAAAAATCAACATGGTGTATAGTAGGTCAGCTATTACTGTTAAAAATGCTACTATAGGTAAAAGGAATAAAATTGTAGTGTTTAGTTCTAAAAAGCCTTCTAACCAATCTTTAAACAAAAAGGTAAAGAGTAAAAAAATAATTGAAGTTATTACTGGGATCCTAATTATTGAGCTAAATATTTTTGTGAACCTCCTTTTTTTTTGTTTAAAAAACTGTAATGAAATATAACCTGTGCTACCTAAACTAATTAAAGGTATTAGAATCGTCACGTAAGTATTGAATAAGCTTAATTTTCCGTAGTCATTAGTAGATAAATAGTGAGTTAGAAAAGGCATTAATAAAAATGGAATTCCTGCAGTTATTATGGATATTAGCGTATAAGTAGAAAAGGATTTTAAAGTCTTCATTTAGCTTCTAAAATAGTTGTCAAACGACTTTTTGATTTGCCATCGAACTGATAAAGCCAATCTTTAGTAAACTGCTCTTTGTTTTTATTCTGACTTTCCATTAGTTCGCTTAGATTTTCTAATTCTTTTTCTAATTCATCACTTGTCATAATTAGTTTAGCAACTCCGCTTTCGGTTAAAAAACTAGAGAAATACGGTCTTACTTGTTTAACCGGGTGGTTCTCAAGTGCAAAAATAACTTTATTATTTAAAGCAGCTAACGGTAGTAATAAAGTTGAATTAAAGCCTAAAACTATTTTACTCGCTGTTAAAACCCTAATAAAGTCATTGTTTTTGGTGATAACTTTAATGGTTGGATAATCGTTCCAAAATTTAACATTGTTGAGAGGGTGTGGTTTAACGAGTATTTCTTTTCCAGTCTTTAATAAACGGTCAATAAACTCTTGTTTATGTTTTAAAGTCCATCCAAGTAGTGACTTTTCATAAAAAGGTTGGTCTATAAGTAATATCCTATTGTTGTCTGTTTTTATACCTTCTTTTATTCCTACTAAAGAGTCAAAGATAGGAAAACCTATTAAAAGAAATTTCTTACAGTCTAAACCTGTTAGTTTGTGTTTTTTTATAAACCACTCTCTATTACTTTTATTGAAACAAATAAAATAATCTAATTTTAATAAATCATGCTCCATTTTCTTAAAAGTATCTAGCATCGTGTTTTTAGACCTTGTTTTAAAATAAGACTTTAAAAAAGCTTGGTTATACCTTGACGATTTAGCTGTGGTGTTTTTATAGAAAGTGTTTTTTAAGTAAGTTATATTTCTAAGCGCTAGGTTTTGCTTTAATCTAATGTTCCACTTATTGTTGGTTTTTAAATCAACTTTGTTTTGTGCTTCTAGGTTGTTTGGAAATGATAATCCATGACTAAGCATGTATGTTTTTATATGAAGTTCTTGACAAGCAACTCGAATTGCGATTTCGTTATAATCCCCAAAATGTAAAAAAACAACTTTGCTTATTTTTTTGTTTTTTAACAAGGAAAAAGCACATTCAAACTGGTTCCATTTAATAACAAAACCATACTTGTCATACTCCTTTGAGGGACTTATGTTTTGCTCAATAAAGTAGGTGTTGTTTCTTTTGGATTTTGAAACCTGACTAAACATAGAAAGGATGTCTTTTCTTCCTCCGTCTCCAATAATTAAAATGTTATTTGACACTTATTAACGTTTGACTCAAAACTACTAATAATTTTCAAATGCTCCTTTTAATTTTTCAATTAACCGTTAAATAAGTGTTTTCTATCAAATAAAATAAAAATAGTACATTTGTAAGTGATACTAATTAACGGTTATTATGAATAATAAAAACAAAATTTACATTTTTCTGCTTCTATCTTCTTTATTAGCAATAGAATCATGTAAAACGGATTTTGAAATCAACGCTCCTTACGATGATATTCCAATTGTTTTTGCAGCTTTAGATCAAAGTGTAGACACACAGTATGTGAAAATTAATAAAACTTACTTAGGAGGTACAGGAGACAACACTACCTATGCCGCAATAAATGATAGCGTTTTATTTCCAAGTTTGTCAGCAACTATTGATGAGGTAAAAGATGGGGCGGTAACAAATTCATATTCTTTGAGCGAAAAATGGGCTAAAGGAATCGAGCCAGGATTATTTAATACTGACTCTCAAAAAGTCTATTTCTTTGTTCCAAACGGAGGGTTAGACTCAAGTGCAAGGTATAACTTAAGAGTAAATATAGATGAGGGACGAAAAGAAGTAACAGCTTCAACTAAATTAGTAGAAGGGTTCGATTTTGTATCTACATTTAAAATTCAAGTTCATGCAGGAATTAATTTTGCTGGTCAAAACCAAAGCTATAGTGACTTGAATATGAAGTGGACCACTGCAAAAGGGGCTAGTATCTATGAATCAGGGTTAGTTTTTTATTATGATGAATACAATCAAAATGGAGTGATAGAAAAAAGCATTCCTTGGTCATTTGGCAAGTCTACTTCACTTACAACAAATGGAGGGGAAGAATTATCTAAAGAAATCTTAGGAGATGGCTTTTATAAAGTAATTGCTGCAAGACTAGAAGGTTATGAAAATGAGGCTAATGTAACTAAAAGAGTCTTTAAAAGAATTGAATTTAGCGTTTCTGCAGCAGGAGAAGATCTAAGTACTTATATTGGAGTAAACGAGCCAAGCAACAGTATTGTTTCTGAACGTCCAAATTTCACCAATATTGTTGGCGGTTTAGGGATTTTTTCTAGTAGAACCAAGTTAGTGATGAAAGAGTATTTAGCAGGCTTCCCTTTTCAGCTAAATTTAAACTCAAAAGCTGAGTTAGTGGGAGGTCAATATACAGGAGCTTTAAAGTTTGAACCTTAATAGTTAACATGCAAATAGATAAAGTTTGTCTTTCTGAACTTTCTGATGCTTTAAAAATTTATCATTCTTGTGTTTGTCAACACAAAAGCTCTGGCTTTAAGCAATGGGACGAACATTACCCTTCTAGAGAGATCGTAGAAAGAGATATCTTAAAAGGTTATTTGTTCGGAGCTTATTCTGAAAGTAGACTGGTAGCTTTAATTGCAATTACGAATGATGAGCCCAAGGAGTATGAAAAAGTGAATTGGAAAGAGAAATCTAGTTTTTTAATTATTCATAGGCTTTGCGTTCACGAATTTTTTTTAAGAAAAGGAGTAGCTAATGCGCTAATGAGTTTTGCCGAAGAGTACGCTAAAAATCAAAACTATTTATCCATTAGATTAGACACCTTTTCTTTAAACGAAGGAGCAGTCTTTTTTTATAAGAAAATCGGTTACTCAAAAGTGGGGTATGTCAATTTTCCGAAAAGAGAAGACTCAGACTACACCTGTTTTGAAAAAAAAGTATAAAATTGCCTCCCACTTATATTGCAGGCTTTCCTTCCTTCTTAGTTTTTTCATCTAATACTAGTTAATCCCTTAAAGGTAATAAAGCAATAAATAAGTAGCTAGGGTTAAATTTTATAAACTATTTACTATAATTTAGCAATTAAAAACATTGTTAGTCCTAAAATGAAAAAGATCCAAGACATACTTTTTAAGCCTAAATCCCCAGTAGCATTAAGTCTTTTTAGAATAGGTTTTGGGTTAGTAATGATTTATCAATTCTACCACATTCAAGATTACTTTTTTAATACACTAATACATTCTACTTATTTTATTAAGTACGATTATTTTGAATGGGTCACATTAACCTCTGTTGAAAACCTGAAAATTATATTCTTAATTGGTCAAATTGCTTCTTTTTTTATTACGATAGGTTTGTTTTATAGGTTTTCAAGCTTGTTGGTTTTTTTTGTTTGGTGTTATCTGTTTTTTACGGATCTAGGGCATAATAATAACCACTATTATTTAATTGCAATGTTACTACTTGCCTTGGTTGTTGTAAATGCAAACGAATGGGGTTCAATAATGAACCTTAAACATAAGCCAAGTTTTATTCCTCAGTGGAATTATTTACTTTTTAAAATTCTTATATTTATTGTTTACTTTTATGGCGGTTTAGCAAAGTTAAATTGGGATTGGTTAAGTGGCTATCCATTAAAATATTGGTTGGCCGGTAGAGAAGAATTAGGACCTTATATTCAAGGTCTTTTAGAGAAGGATTTTACAATTTATCTTTTTTCATATTATGGTTTATTTTTCGATTTAGTTATAGGTTTTTTTCTTTTTCATAAAAAGCTAAAATACTTTGCGCTATTGTTAATGATTCCTTTTCATATTTCTAATCATTTTCTATGGCCAATAGGTGTTTTTCCTTGGTTATCAATTTTTATGACTATTTTATTTTTTGATAAGGAGATTGCTCAATTAATAAGGGTAACAAATGATTCTGTGTTTTCTTACACACACCGTTTTAAGCAAGTTACGGCGGTTTTGTTTATTTGTTTTTTTACTTTTCAGTTTCTTTTCCCTTTTAGGCAATACCTATACGAAGGCAAAACTAATTGGCATGGCTATGGTGAGTTTTTTTCATGGAGAATGATGTTGGCGGATAAGCAAGGAGCTGTTAGGTTAAGGGTTTATGACCAAGGAGATAATTATTTAGGAGAAGTCTCTTTAGAAGATTATATCAATGAGAGGCAGCTATTTAAAATGGTCTATGTTCCTAAAAACTTTGTCCCTTTTTGTCATTTTATTGAAGCGCAAATACAAGCTGATGATCGAAACAAACACTTAGGAGATATAAAGATTTATGTAGATGCTTTTAAGACGATTAACAACAGGCCTTTTCAACGTTTAATAGAACCTGAAATAGACCTAACATCTATTGAGTATTCAATATTTGAAAAAGGAAGTTATATTTTACCATTTGTGAATGATGAAATAAAAGCTAATTATAATGAGATTTCAGATGACGAATTTTTGCAATTCATAAAATAAAAGTATAGCTTTAACCTCTTAAAGCAACTTTTAAATGTTAATAACGTTTGTTAATTGTGAATTATTTTCAATTTTTGGTTTTATGAAAACACAGAGGCTTCTTTATTTATCTATTTTTTTTTTAGTGTTCAATTTTGGATATGCTCAGCAATGTAATGTTATCTATGTTTCAACAGTTGGTCTTGGAGTAGGCTCCGTTTCTGACCCCACAGATCTAACCACTGCAATTTCAGTAGCTAATACTGGAGATGTTATAAGATTGGATTCTGGAACTTATGTTTTTTCTAATCCCATCAATATTCCCTCAGGAATTACTATAGAAGGGGGGTTTATTGAAGCAGAAAGCTGGAAAAAATATAGTACTGCAGGGTTGACAACAATTTATAGGAATGCGAGTAATTTAGAAGGAGTTCAATATAACGATCGAATTGTAGCTTTTTATGGAAATACCGTTTCTAATTTTAGGTTTCAAGATGTTACGATTAAAACCGCTGATGCTTCAACAAGTGGAACTTCTGTATATGGAGTGCATTTAACAAACTGTTCAAGCTACTACTTTACTAGAACACAAGTTGTTGCTGGCAAAGGAGGAGACGGGAGAACAGGAAGTGGCGGAGCAAATGGTGTTCCAGGTAGTGCTGGCTTAATTGGGGGGGCTGGAG
>JAGXIB010000182.1 GCA_024635865.1 Flavobacteriales bacterium | reverse complement strand
TTTTCTGCTAAAGTAGTTTCAGAGTTTGCATTCGTAGCACCTAAAGTCTGAGATACTTCCGACCTAATTGCTCTTAAGTTTTCAAATGTAGCATTAGTTAAATCGTCTGAATTATCTCCTTTGTCTCTAATAAAAGCTGTATTCCATGTCACAATAGAACGGCTAAAAGAACCAGTAAACCGTTCATTTAATTTATTAAAACTACCATCATTTCCTATACCAAGGTTAGAAGTGTTGTTAGAAGCTATGTTGTAGTCTGCAGTTAAGTCAACCCTTAGTCCTTCTATCGGTTTTAATGTGGCTTTTAAGTTTAGTTTTTCTGAATGTGTTACAGCATATTGAGTATTGATTAATCCAAAGTTTGTGGTATCAACCAACCAACCATTTCTGTATGCTGTCTCTGCATAATTTAGCCCTGTTGGATTGCCAAAAATATCTAATTCTTGAAATCCTCCTGCTACAAACTCCCAAGACTGTCCTCTAAAGTTTTCATCTAAACCTAATATATCTGTTCTATTTCCAAAACCTGGCATCAAAATTCCATCATTGGTAGAGAAAGTTCCAGAAACATTCTTCAAAGACATAACGACTTTAGCTAATTCTTCTAATACATTAAAGTCAGATTTATTCTTTTTATCTTTTTTCTTATCATCATCTTCAGATTCTTCTTCTGGTTTTTGTTTTCCTCGAGTCGTTCTTCTTCTTGTGGGTCTTCTTCGTCTAGAGTTTTGGTTTACTTTTTTCAAATAAGGAACTTTATTGTATAAAGTAGTCATGTTTAATTTCCCGTTCCATTGAATAACTCTGGAGTTTTGTACAACATTACCTACGTCTGTAAATGCTAGAGGTGCTTGAGTCCAATCAAAGTTTCCTGAGTATCTCGTGTTTAAAGACATCCAATCAGTAATTGGGAATTTGTTTAACGGCCATCTATATGAAACATTCATTGTATGTCCATAATTCATTGTTTCACCAAAGTTCTTTAAACTTGTATTAACAGAGTCATTTGCCGATTCTCTATCATAGCCAAATGCCCCCTGATCTACTTTTCCAAAGGGATCATTAATAAACGCTCTGTTTTTTGCTGTAAAGTCAAACTTTAAACTTTTAGTTAAGTCATATTTAAAATCATAGTCTCTATCCCAATTAAATGTTTTAGTGTAATTAGGGACTGTTAAACCACCCTCAATGTTACTTCTTATCTCATATTCATTATAGGTCCTATCCATTGTGGTCCTAAAACCAATTTTTTTAGGAGCAAAATAGAGGTTAAAATCCTTAATAAGTCTTAACCATTTAGACTTTCTAAAAGCTTTAGTTCGTTTAAAAGGTTCCCAAGGTTTTGGTGAGTTACTGAAACCATAGGTTAAACCTCCTAAATAACTTACCTTTTTATCTACTTGCGTATTAATATCTACATGGGTTATTTCATTATAAGAATAAGAGAGGGACAAGTTTTTTACATCATAAAAATGTGGTCTTTTTACTTTTTTAGGATCTTTCTGTTTGTTTGCCGAAGGATCTAACCTAACATTAGTGAAATTTAAAGATCTTCTTTCGGTAATGTCGCTACCATTTTCAAAACGCTTTCTCCACTCTTCATCTGTTTCTTCAGGGTTTTTTTTAAATTCTAAATCTGGGTTTAAAGGGTCGTATAGAGGTTTAATTGTGTTATTAGAGTATCCCATATACATTGGTAATTGAAGTCCTGAACTATTTCCAAAGAATTTCCCCAACTGAACGGTTGTAGATGCATCTACTCCATAGATGTATTCTTGCTGTCTTTCTCCAACTTTTTGTTCTATTCCCCCAAAATATGGAGTAGAATAATTACCAGATACTGAAACATCTGCAAAATCAGCTAATTGGGCATTTACCCTTCCAATGGTTGCCCAACCACCTTGTTGATTAAAATCTGTTAACCTTAATTCGTTCACCCAAACCTCCACACATTTATCTAAACCATCGTCACTTGTGCCTAAGTTGTCAGGGTCACCTTTTTTAGGGTTTCTAATCCCTATCATTATGGTTTTTAAGTTTTGCAAGTTTGGATTACCAATTACTGTTATGTTTCTAGTTTGATCATTGGGGTCTTTTTCTGTATACCTATTGAAGTTCGAAAAGTTAGAGGAATTTCTATTTTTTTTGACTTGTTTAATGTTAGTTAAGTCAATTACCATGTTGTTTTCTACTGGCCAAATAGATGCTGAAGTGTGTACCCCCCAAGGGCTAATTTTTAAGGGCATTTCATATTCATAATAATTATTTTCAAAGTCTGTACCAAGTCTTACATACACCGTTACATCTCCATCTTTTACATCATCATTTTCGTCATTTTCTTCACCATGGACGAACATTTCAATTTTATTGTAATTTCTAACATCAAAACCAACATTTTTCTGAGCAGCCCTAGAGTCTCCATCTTTTAGACCACAGACGTCTAATACTAACGACTGTTCGTTTAGTTGAGCTAAGTTGGCAGTCTGCACATTAACTTGCCTTTGAATTCCATCTGGAAGTACATAATGAATGGGTTCTCTACTACCGTTTTGTTCTATGTTTACAGCATTTATTACAAAAGAAGTATTTGACTCTTCTCCTTGAATGTATTCTCCAGATGAAAGTAAATCACCTTGGTAACTTCTCCATTGTCCTCTTATTAAGTCTAATCGAGCAAAACGAAGTACAGCTTCTTCGGACCATCCGTGCATGAACATTCTCATAAAACGTATAGCTCTGAAATCTTGAATACCGTTTACTTTTTTTTCATATTCACGAACAGGAATTCTAAACTGATACCAATAGACTTGTTTACCACTGTTATTATCAGTAGCCAAAATTCTATCGGTAATAAAATTCTTACCTACCACCATATCTTGTGGTCTCATACTTACTTTATATTGAAAATAACTTTCTGTTTCGTTTAAGTTATTATCTCTATTGATATCTTCAACATTAGGAAGGGTAGTAGCAGAGGTTGGATATCCATCAGCATTAATTGAGGCCGACTGTTCAGAAGACGGAGAGTTTCCTTCAGGATTATTATATCTTTTGTATCGCTCCAAGATATCAACTTGTTGAGCATCATAATCATCATCCAAGAAGAAGTTATAATCGTCGGAAGAAGGATCTTGAATAATCTGTTGAAGTGCTGTTTGATTGGTAACAACTCCACTTATTTCATTAATAAAATTTGCAAAGAAACTAACTTCATCATCATTAATTAACCCATCATAACCTACATCTTGGTTTATCCTATTGTCGGGATCGTTGTCAAAAGCATTTACAACGATTTGTGTTGTCGGAATTCTTCCCCATGCAGTAGTTGTCAAAGTTTGAGGGTCATAAACTCCATCAGTTGGGAGTCCATTTTCGAAAGATTTTTGTCCATCTCTAAGAATGTCTTCAGAAATATTTCCAAGATTAAAATATAAGTCACCTCCAGTTATATTAGGGGAGTCTTCATTCGAAGCTGGTTCACCTTCACTATTAGAAGTTTGATCACTGAATGGATCCATCATCCAAAATTGAATGAACTCTACATTGGCTGCTTCAAAATCATTTGTCGTTAATGGACGCATAATTCCACCCCATCTTGATTTAGGGTTGTTTAGTCCCCCTGTACTAGGGTTAGCTCCAGAGGAAATAGAGGTAGGACTGGCATCAAAATTATATGGACCTCTTTCTGTTGGGTAATAGTTTAAGTCGAATACAGGAATATTGGTCAGTTGACCTGTTCCTAGCTGTTGATTGGGAAAAACTTCAGAAATCAGTACTTGTCTTGTTCTATTATCTTTTTGAATTTCACTATCTTTTATGTAGTCTGGTGTTTGTGAACCATTGTTTAAAAATAATGGATCAATGACATGCCAAGCTATTCTTGCTCTATTTTTTCCATAAATTAAATCATCGTACTCACTCCCTTCTGGAAACATGTCACTTTGACCTTGAGGTACAGAAGCTATTACCCAACTATTGTAAGACCTTATGTCAATTGCAGACTGACTTCCTTCAAATGCATCTATATATGATGTTCCTGTTTTTCCAATTGCTTTATTGTGTCCAGGAATTAAAGCTGCAACCTCTCCACTAAAACTTACTGTTGATTTTTCTTTTGTATTAATTAATGGGATTTTATCTACTAACTTGGTCAACAAAGGAACTTCTCTTTTAAAACCTCCATCTAAACCTAACATGGTGTTTGATATTGGTTCATCACCAATGTTTACTTTTTGTGTCAAGGGCCTTTCAGTTAAATGCATCACTGTTGCTCCAATGTTTGTATTTTTATTGACTCTATAATCAAAATGTGTTCCTACTAGAGATTTTGTTTGAATACTAAACAATGAATTACTTTCTAGTGCTATTTTTATCGGCGTTCCTGAGCTTAATATACCATCGTCTAATATTTTGACACGCCCAAGGTTGTAGTCAACAGTATAATGAGTTCCTTCCTGTAAAACTCTACCTCCAGCAGTTACAACTACCGACCCCTCAGGAATATTCAAGGCATTTAAGGATATTTCTGAGCTAACAGAAGACTGATAAGTTCCTTTTATTTTAAAACGATTTAATTCAGGGATTTGTCTGGCTGCAGTTACTGTACTATCATACAAAGGACTAAATACAATTGTTTTTCTAACATTTGAAGAGACACCCGCATCAGCTAACTTTGTGTCTAAAGTCTTACCAAAGGGTTCAACAGTTGTGAAATACACACGCCCATTCCGAGGGTTTATGGTTCCTGCATTGCTTATTACTCCGTTGTTATCACTTATAGGAACAAAATCGAAAATACCATCTGAATAGGGTCTTTGCTGTTGGTCTAATCGGTCTAAACCAAGTAGTTGTATGATGAGTTTGGTTTGCACTTGCTCTTTTGGAATGAAATTGATATCAACTCCATTGCTTGGGTTGGTGTAAACAATGTCTAGTCTAAAGTTCTCTGCGTCAACCTGGTAAGCACCAAGAGAATAAACATTTTTCATCATCAAGTCCCAAAGTTTTTTCAAAGGATTTCTAACAGTAGACTTTAAAAGCTTTAAGTAAAGTGAGTTTTGACCAGTTACACCATCTGTTGAAAATTCACCTACTTGATAATTGTTACCGTTATAGGTGTATTGATAGGCAACTGCTAGCACTTCATCATTGTTTAATGATTGATTTAATGAGATAAAACCAAGTAAAGAGTTGTAGGTATACTCGTTTGAAGTTAATAATCTTGCATTTTGAAGTTTTTCATACTCAACACTTTGGCTCATGTTATAGGATGGACCAGAAAGTATATTAGAGGAAGAAGCATAATCCCTAATTCCAGGATTGCCTATAACGCTACTGTATAGGCTGTTATGAGTGTTGTCTGGGTAGGAAGGTGAATTGTTATTCCAAGAAGGATTTTCCATGTTGTTAGGGTCACTTTCTCCTAAGTCGGTAAAGCCGATTATATTTCTTGTTTCATCATAATCATTAGTTCTGTTTGTTACCCATACTTCCATTCTTTGAATTTGAACCCCCGAAGTTACAACAGGAAGCGTTTGTAAAGATTCATCATAGTTATCGCGAAAATGATAATTAATAAAAAAGTGTCTGTTTTCTTCATAATTATCAGCAAATAGTTCAAATTCACTAACTTGAGCACCTCCAGCAACTTCAATTTCTTTTTTCTCTCCTTTTTGTTGAGACAAAACAGTTGTAGTCGTTAACCTACCGAACTTTAATTCTGTTTTTATTCCAAACAAACTTTGAGAACCAGTAATTAAAGAACTATTTAAGGGCATACTGACATTTCCAGCTTCTATTTTTTGAATAATGTCATCTTCCTCCCCCGAATAATCTAGTTTTAATTGGTTATCAAAATCAAAAGTAGCTTCTGTATTATAATTAAACCCAATTTGCATTAAGTCACCAATTTTCCCCGTTAAATTCATTTGAATTTGTTGGTCAAAATCGAAGGTAGTAATCCTTCTTTGTTTTACCGGAATAATAGGGTTTTCAGTTTTTGAGATATTTAACCCAAAACTTAACTCTGCACTTCCTTGAGGTCTAATTTCAATAAAGTCACTTCCAAAAATTTTACGAGCCCCTTTTCCTGCATTTATTTTAGGAAGTAGACTATTGTCATCATCATCTTCTTCTCTAGCTTCCTTTACTTGTTCATCTACACGGTCTTTCCAATATTGATCCATGGATTGCTCATTTTGGTACTGAAGGTACTCTTCCAGTGTCATTGAACTAGGAGGTCTGTAATTAATATTATCTCCTACTTTTGATGTAAACACGTATTTCCCCGTAGTTGGGTCGTATTGAACATCATAATTTAAATTTAATGGGTCTTTAAAGTCAATTGCTCCACCTGATTGCGATGGGTCTTGACTGTCCTGTAGTGGATATACTAGATTAGTACTGTCTCCATTTTGTGCGAAATAGGATAGCTGACTACAAGTAGTTGTTACAACAAGTAAAACTAAAATATTCAGTACTTTAGTTAATAATATGTAGATTGCTTTTTTCAAAAAATATGTTAAATCTTCCCAAGTATAAACGGCAAAAATAAAATAAATTGTATTAGATGCTAGATAATTTATATTTAACTAACTTTTAATGTCATTTTAATTAATTCTTCGACAGTTATATCTTTACTCGCTTTTGCTAATATTTTATCAATATTAACTTCTGCTTTCTTTTTATCTATACCTAATATAATTAGTGCAGATAACGCTTCAACTTTGATCGTATTGCTTGGAGAAGAAGTATTTTCTATGTCTATTCCGGTTTTTTCGACTTTATCTCTTAAATCAACAATAATTCTTTGAGCAGATTTCGCTCCAATACCTTTTACTTGTTTAAATGTATTCACATCATCAGCTAAAATAGCTTGAGCAACTTCTTCAGCGGTTAGAGAAGATAAAATCATTCTTGCAGTACTAGGGCCAACTCCAGAAACACTGATTAATAAGCGGTACATTTCTCGTTCTTTTCTTGTGCCAAATCCAAAAAGAGTATGGGCATCTTCTCGAATAGATAAATGTGTAAATAAACGAACTCTTCCTTTGTCTGGTAAACCTGAAAATGTTGTCAATGTAATGTGCAGAAAATAGCCAACTCCATTTATATCAATTATGGCATAAGCTGGATTTTTCTCTTCAAGTATTCCGTCTATATGTGTAATCATTTATTCTTAATTTCTAGTTTGAACATCTGCTACTGCAACAGTTACCATATTTAATATTTCTCTAACAGAAGAGCCTATTTGTAGTACATGCACAGGTTTTTTTACTCCCATTAAAATCGGGCCAATAGCTTCAGCTTCAGCCATTTCTTGAACCATTTTATAAGCAATATTTCCAGCAGATAAGTTAGGGAATATAAAGGTGTTAGTTGTTCTATTCGCTAATTGTGAAAAAGAGAAAAAGTCTGTCATTAATTCTTTGTTTAAAGCAAAATTTGCTTGAACTTCTCCATCAACAATTAAGTTGGGTTGCTCGTCATGTAATATTTTAGTTGCATCTCTCATCTTGATAGAATCTTCTCCTTCAGATGATCCAAAGTTAGAGTAAGAGAGCATTGCAATTCTAGGTTGAACTTTAAAACGGCGGACTATTTTTGCTGTTAAGATAGTTATATCAGCTAGTTCTCTTGCAGTAGGATTTGGGTTTACAGTAGTATCAGCAAAAAATAAAGGACCTTTTTTAGTCATCAAAATATACATTCCTGCAATTTTGTTGATTCCTTCATCAATTCCAATCATTTGTAAAGCTGGCCTTATTGTGTCTCTGTAGTTTCTAGTTAAACCAGAAATTAAAGCATCAGCTTCGCCTGTTTCAACCATTGCAGCTCCAAAATAATTTCTTTCCTTCATTGCTTTTCGAGATTCATAGAGCGTCATTCCCCTTCTTTGCCTTTTTTCAAACAATAAATCAGCAAACCTATAGCGTCGTTCTTTTTGTGAGTCTTCTCTAGGGTCAATAATTTGGCAATCATCTAATTCAAGTGCAAAATCCTTAATCATTTTCTCAATATTAACTCTCTTTCCTAATAGAATAGGATAGGCAATGCCCTCATCTTTTGCAATTTGAGCGGCTTTTAATATTTTATAATTATCTGCCTCAGCAAATACAACTCTTTTAGGAAACCTTTTTGCTCTTTCTGTAATGTTTTTAATTAGTTTATTGTCTAATCCTAAACGAATCATTAACTCTTCTTTATAAGCTTCCATATCTTCAATAGGAGCTTGAGCAATTCCTGAATCCATTGCTGCTTGCGCTACCGCTGGGGCTACCCAATATATCAACCTTGGATCTACTGGTTTAGGTATAATATGATCTTTACCAAAAGATAAATTACGTTCATCATAAGCTTCGTTTACTTCTTCTGGAATAGATTCTTTTGCTAAATCAGCAATAGCTCTAACAGCTGCTAATTTCATTTCTTCGTTTATTCCAGTGGCTCTTACATCTAATGCTCCTCTAAAAATATATGGAAACCCTAATACATTATTAACTTGATTTGGATTATCAGAACGTCCAGTCGCCATAATAATATCTCCTCTAACGCTAATCGCATCACTATAAGAAATTTCAGGATCTGGATTAGCTAATGCAAATACAATTGGGTTCGCTGGCATTGAAGCGATCATTTCTTTACTTACGATACCTCCTTTAGATAAACCTAGAAAGACATCTGTTGTTTTAAAAGCTTCGTCTAATGTTTTAACCTTTGTTTCAATAGCGAATTTTTGCTTGTTTTTATCTAGGTGCTCTCTTTTTGTTGTTATAGGTCCTTTAGAATCAAAAAGTAATAAGTTTTCTTTTTTTACTCCCAATGAAACATAAAGTTTTGCGCAAGAAATTGCTGCTGCTCCGGCTCCACTCACTAGTACTTGAATATCTTCTATTTTTTTATTGGTAAGTTCTAGCGCATTTAATAAGGCAGCTGAAGAAATGATAGCAGTACCATGTTGATCGTCATGCATGATAGGAATATTTAACTCCTCTTTTAAACGTTCTTCTATTTCAAAAGCTTCTGGAGCTTTAATGTCCTCTAAATTAATACCTCCAAATGTTGGAGCAATAGCTTTTACTGTTTGTACAAATAAGTCAATATCGGTTGCATCTACCTCAATATCAAAAACATCAATATCAGCATAGATTTTAAATAAAAGACCTTTACCTTCCATTACTGGTTTTGATGCTTCAGGGCCAATATCTCCTAATCCTAAGACAGCGGTACCATTAGAAATTACAGCAACTAAATTACCTTTTGCGGTATAATCATAAACTTTACTTTTGTCTTTAGCTATTTCTAAACAAGGTTCTGCTACACCAGGAGAATAAGCCAATGACAAATCTCTTTGTGTGCTATATGGTTTACTTGGAATAACTTCTATTTTTCCTTTTCTTCCATTGCTATGGTAATCTAACGCCTCTTTCTTTCTTACTTTCATAATCTTTTGTGTGCTATTTTAGGAGCATCAAAGATATAAAATTAAGTAGAGAGAATACAAGCTTTATAGTTATTTCCTTTTAACTTCAATAAAGCCCTTATAGATTAGGTTTTCACCATTAACCGATAGGTTTAAGAGATAGAAGTATGTTCCATCTACGACTTGACTACCCATTAAAATGTTGCTAGAATTGACTTGTCCATCCCAATCATTTAAATAGGGACTGGCGTTAAAAACAGACTCTCCCCAACGGTTAAAAATAGAGATGGAGTTATCGTCATAATTTTCTAAAGCACGAATGATAAACACGTCATTATATCCATCTGCATTTGGAGACAGAACACTGGGTATAATTAATCGATGTGTGACGATAATGTTAGTTGTGTCATAAGTAATGCAGCCATTATTTGAGTTAACTAACTCTAGAATAATTTGATGGTTTCCAGATTCTTCAAAAGAAAAGTTAATTATCGAATCATTACTTAAGTCAGCGTTGTCTATCATCCATTGAACAGGTCCATTATTTCCTGTATAGGTAATTTGGTTTTCATCAAAGGAATAAATAGAGAAAATTGAATCAGCAGATTGATTGAATAGAATATTTGCAAAAGCTGAGTCATTTTGGGAGACATTTGTTTGATCTGTTGTAGAGCAACCATTAAAGTCATTGGTAACTGTTAATGTATAAATTCCTGGTTCATTTATTTCAGGAAATAAGGTCGTATTTCCATTTAAGATGTTTCCAGAATTTGTCACCCACAAGTAGCTATAGTTGCCATTAGATGACCCTGTTCCTGAAAGATAAATAGAAGGGAAAGTACAATTAATTAGAGTGTCTGAACCACTTATAGCTATAGGTTTAATGGTGTCTATGTTAATTCTTAAAGAGTCATTGGAAAGACATTGATTAGTCGTATTTAGTACGTCTAAGTAGTAAGCTCCAGCTTCATTAACTTGAGGAGAAAGAGTGTTTCCTCCAGATTGAATATTACCAGTGTCAGTCGTCCAGCTGTAAATAAAGTTTCCACTTTGGTTATTTAATGCGTTTAGAACTATTGAAGGATTTGTACAGGTTAATATACTGTCTAATCCAATACTAAAGTTTGGGGCTAAGGTATCAATTGCAACAAAAACACTATCGTTAGTAAAACAGTTGTTAATGTTGTTAGTAACTGTTAGGTAATACCATCCATTTTTGTCGATTACTACTGAATCATTTGTTGTGTTAGAGGTAAAGTTACCAGTCATAGTAGTCCATTGAAAGTCAAAGGTTGGTCCATTAGAGGAGAAGCTACCATCTAAAATAACCGAGTCGATTTGGCAATTCAAAGTAGTATCAAAACCAGCATTTGTATTAGGAATAGGCAATACGATATGGTTTGTTACTGAAGTATCTTTACAGTTGTTATTAGAAGTAACAATTAATTGCACGTTGTAACTTCCATCATTAGCATATAAATTACTTGGGTTTAAATCTGTAGAAGAATTATTATCCCCAAAGTTCCATTGGTTAGAGACGATAGACCCTACAGATATGCTGGATTGGTTGTTAAACTCTGATTGGTTATTGAGACAAACAGAAGAAGTGGTAAAGCTTGCATTTGGAACTTCGTGAATAGCTATGCTTACAGTGTCATAATTTGAGCATCCTAATGCATCTGTTACTTTTATGGAGTATTGCCCAGTAGAGGCAAATGAATTGATTGCTGATGTAGAACCGTCATTCCATAAATAAGAGTTTCCAGTAGAAGAAGTTGCGTCTATTGAAACAGTTGCGTTTGTACAAGAGTCAATGTCTGCTCCAAGACTTGCGATAGGCAATGCGTTTACACTAATAGTATCAATAATACTATCTACGAAACAAGCATAGTTTACAACAGATAATACTTTGTAGTCTCCACTTGCAGGTGGTGGAATTTTGTATTCGTTAGTAACTGCACTAGGTGAAGAGGGGTAAGGAGAGTTTATAGGAGATAAATACCAGTCAACAGACTGAACAGAATTAGTGTCAGATATTCTAAAAGTAATAGAGTCAGAATTACAGAAATACTGATTAACACTATAGTTAGCACTTTCATATTGTACTTCATTTGGGAAGATAAAAAAAGAAGGAAAAGCAGGTAGACCAAGTACAACATTCATTGCTGTTCCATTTGTGTTATTTCCTACAATTGACAATTCATTATCATTATACCCGCAACCTATACCAAGGATATTAGGGTTTTGAATAGCTCCGAGCCTGTTAGCTCCTTGAAGGGCTGCGTAAATTTTTCCATCTGGAGCAATTTGTAGGGCGCATATACGATAACCAATAGTATTAGAAGTTGTGCCGATAGCTGTTCTTGAAGTCACAAAGGTTGAGTTATTAGAAGAGGTTAAGTCGTATTGATATATGGTCGGATTGTTTAATGTTGCTGTATAGAGAATGTTATTATTTGGAGAAAACTCTGAACTATATGCTCTATAGCCAGATATGAAAGGCATGTTGTCATTGAATTTTTGAGTAAGAATTCCCGTGCTATTGTCGAAGTCATATACCTCAACACTTGGAGTTGAATTATTTACTATACAAACTAGTTTACTATTGGAAGATATTTTTATTGACCCCACATGTGCAGCACCAATTGATAAAGCGGTACTAATAATAGGTGTATTGTTGACCCCGCTAGAAGTAATAAGGTAAGATCTTATATTTGTTGTTCCCACTTCTTTACCAATAATCCAATAATCACAGCCATTAGCATGTTTGGCTATGTTTGCACCTTCTATTGTTGTTGTTCCAAATAAATGAATATTTTTTCTTGAGGATACAACACTTCCTAACCCGCCATTAGTAGTCATATCTACTTCTGTATATCTAACCCCTCCATTATTACCTCCTGCCGAAGTTCCATTGCTTACTTCTATTGTTATTATGTAGTATGCATTAAAACGTCTCAATGAATAATTATAAGTGCCTGGTTTTGGACAGACCACAGAAGATTGAGTGGAGCTTGGATTACCAAATAAACCAGTGCCGTTTGGCATAACATTGTGGTTAATATCGTATACAGTAGAACCATCAGTATAAAAAACCAAGCTTCCATCTTTTGAGCTAACAGAAGCACAGCCTTCGCTAGTTGATAATTGCCCATCGTTTAATAAAGATGGAGGAGAGGTGTTAAATGTAATTCCTGCATAAGTTCCAAAATACCAATTGTTTCCTTCTCCTTGCCCCCAAAAATTAAGAGGTAGGATTAAAAATACAATTGTAAGGATGGAATGATTTTTCATTTTAGAAAGAATAATCACTTAAATTATTAAAAATAAATTTGATAGCCTAATTTAAGGTGTCTAAATTAGAATTATTTTCTTTTAACTTCAATAAAGCCCTTATAGATTAGGTTTTCACCATTAACGGATAGGTTTAAGAGATAGAAGTATGTTCCATCTACGACTTGACTACCCATTAAAATGTTGCTAGAATTGACTTGCCCACCCCAATCATTTAAATAAGGGTTGGCGTTAAAAATAGACTCTCCCCAACGGTTAAAAATAGAGATGGAGTTATCTTCATAATTTTCTAAAGCACGAATGATAAACATGTCATTATATCCATCTGCATTTGGAGACAAAACACTGGGGATAATTAATCGATGTGTGACGATAATGTTAGTTGTGTCGTAAGTAATGCAGCCATTATTTGAGTTAACTAACTCTAGAAT
>JAGXIB010000181.1 GCA_024635865.1 Flavobacteriales bacterium | reverse complement strand
GTATGAAAATACAGGAAGTGGTAATTTCTCTACTCGAAATATCATTTCTACAGATTTTGATGGAGCGACTTCTTTATATGTCAGCGACTTAAACGCTGATGGAAGTTCTGATATAGTTTGTGCTTACTCTCCTGATAATAAAATTGGGTGGTATGAAAACTTAGGAAATGGCAACTTCTCTGCTCAAAACATTATTGCGACTAATATCAGTAGCCCAGAATCGGTTTACACTAACGATTTAGATGGAGATGGAGATTTAGATATATTTGTTGCAGCATATAATAATAGTAAAATCGTTTGGTATGCAAATCTAGGAGGAGGAAATTTCTCTTTAGAAAATATAATTTCTTCTAATACTGATCACCCTGTTTTTGTTTATGCAAGTGACTTAGATGGAGATGGAGGTTTGGATGTTCTTTCTACTTCAGTATATGATGATAAGATTGCTTGGTATGAAAACCTAGGAGGAGGAAGCTTCTCAGTCCAAAATATTATTTCAACCAATTCTGATACACCACAACAAGTTCGTACTTCTGACTTCGACAATGATGGAGATATAGATATAATTTCTGTATCATCCGCTGATGATAAGATTGCATGGTTTGAAAATTTAGGAGGAGGGAATTTCTCTACTCAAAATATTATTTCAACTAATGCTGATGGAGCTAGATTTATTAACACAAGTGACTTAGATGGAGATGGGGACATAGATGTAGTTTCTGGATCTCAGCATGATGGCAAGATTGCATGGTATGAAAACTTGGGAAATGGAAACTTCTCTACAGAGAATACAATTTCAATCTATGCCCGCCAACCACGAACAGTCTATGCTAGTGACCTAGATGGAGATGGAAACAAAGATGTACTCACTGCCTTTCGTGATGACAATCAAATCTCATGGTATAAGAATCTAGGTGCAGGAAATTTCTCAACTCAAAACATTATTTCAACTAATGTTACCGCAGTAGAGTCAGTTTATACAAGTGATTTAGATGGTGATGGTGATATGGATATTCTTTCAGCATCATTTTATAAAATTGTTTGGTTTGAAAACTTAGGAAATGGAAATTTCTCAACTCAAAACATTATTGCTAGTGCTATCACAGCAGAGTCGATTTATACAAGCGATTTAGATGGTGATGGTGATTTAGATGTTCTTTCGAATACTTCCAGTTACATAATTGCGTGGTTTGAAAATTTAGGAAATGGAAACTTCTCTACTCAAAATATTATTTCTACTAATGCTCTTGAAGTCATGTCAATTTACGCTGATGATATTGATGGCGATGGAGATATAGATGTACTCTCAGCTTCTTACGATGATGATAAAATTGCTTGGTATAAAAACTTAGGAAATGGAAATTTCTCTACCGGAAATATTATTTCTACTAATGCTGATGGTGCTTATGCCGTTTATGCTAGCGATATTGACGCTGACGGGGACATAGATGTAGTTTCTGGATCTTCTCGTGACGGCAAGATTGCATGGTATAAAAACCTAGGAGGAGGAAACTTCTCTAATGAAAATATTATTTCTACTAATGCTGGTGGTGCAAGATCTATTTATACAGATGACATAGATGGTGATGGTAATATAGACATAATTTCAGCTTCATATTTAGATGATAAAATTGCATGGTACAAGAACTTAGGAATAGGGAGTTTCTCTAATGAAAATATAATTTCTACTAATGCTGATGGTGCTCTAGCCGTCTATGCAACAGATTTAAATGGAGATGGAGATATTGACATACTTTCAGCTTCAGCAATCAACAATGAAGTTGTATGGTATGAAAATTTAAGGCTTTCCAATATTAATGGTTCGGGGTCTTGCCCTACTATTTTCGATACTATTAACCAAAGTATTTGTCAAGGGGATACAGTGGTTCTTAATTCTAACATCTACACAGATTCAGGGACTTATGTAAATATTCTACAAGCTACAAGTGGTTGTGATTCTGTTTGTGTCTTAAACTTAACAACTGTTGCAATACCCCAAACTTATACAGATTCAATTATTTGCGTAGGAGATTCTGTAGTTTTTAATTCTCTATCATTAACAACTACTGGATTATATACAAAAAATTTACAAGCTGTAAATGGCTGCGACTCTATTGTTAACCTAAATCTTTTTGTAAGAACAATTGATACGACATTTAATTATACAGACTCATCTATTACTTTAACTCAGACTGGAGCTGACTATCAATGGTTAGACTGTAACAACAATTCTTTAATTTCTGGTGATACAAATCGCATTATTTCTCCATTTATTAATGGTTCTTACAAAGCTGAAATCTCTATGAATGGTTGTTTTGATACTACTACTTGTATTACGATTAATCCATGTAACAGCTTTGAAACAATACACGTTTCAGATGCTTCCATTTGTGACACAAGCTCATCCACCCTCTCAATAATAAATAATTACGATAATTTTAATTGGTCTAATGGAAGTAATTTGGATTCTATTACAGTTAATGATAGCTTAACTTATTATGCATCTTTAACAATGAATAATGGTTGCATAACTTATACAGATAGTGTAAAAGTAAACCTTTTTGATTGCTCATTATTTATAGACTCAATAAATAATAATGTTGATACTTGTTTAATAGACTCAACTTTAACTGTAATGAATTCTTACATAAGTAATATATTAACTTCTAATGACAGTATTTATGTTACTTGGAATTTCTTACTAGATACTGGAGATACTGTTTTCTTAGACGCTGGTTATACTTTTGACCAAAATGGGGTTTATAGTATTAGTACTACGATAAATTGCAATGGATTAAAATCTAATGGAGATGTATACTTTGATTTAATTGAAGTATCCCACTTATCTACTTCATCTATTATATCAAATAATAAAACCTTATATAGGGTCTACCCAAATCCCACATTAGACTTCGTAAACATTTCATGTAAGTCTAAGTCTAAGAATATTACTGTAGAAATTCTTTCAGTAAATGGAACTTTGTTAAAAAATCAAACATTTAACTCTTCTAATACAATAAAGTTAAGTTTACAAGATTTTGAGAAAGCTTTATATTTTATTAAAATATCTTCTAAAAATGAAAAGACTCTGATTTATAAAATAGTAAAAGAATAAATTTTCTGTAGGCTCTTATTTAAGAAAAGGCAAAGAGTACTTCTAAACCCATTAATGAGAGATGTCATTATAGATGATAACAAAATTTTGAAAGCACTAAAAATTAAATAATCCATGCTATCTATATAGAATAGATCTGTTGTTGCTTTTTTCACCTACACTTCAACGAGCTTATTAATCATTCCCTTAAATATAATACCATGAAAAGGCAAAACAGAATACCAATATAACCTTCCGTTAATTCCTTTTGGTCTAAAAGTAGCAGTCTGAATTAAAACGTTATCTTTTATCTTAAACTCTAACCAAGCGTCACCTGGGAGCTTCATTTCTGCAAAAAGGAGTAACCTCCCTTTCTCCTTATCTTCATATAAAACTCGCCAAAAATCTACTGCATCTCCTACAGAAATTGTATTAGGGTTTGTTCTTCCTCTTCTTAAACCTACCCCTCCAATCAACTTATCCATATATCCACGTATTCTCCATAGAAAATTAGCATAATACCAACCATTTTTACCTCCAATACTCCAAATTTTATCTTTACAAAGATTTAAATCAATAATGTTATGTTCTCTTTGATCTACAAAGCAACCATGACTGGGTACTTTTATAAAATCTCCTATTTCAAAATCACTTACCCCGCTCACAAAAGAGTCTTTCCAACTTGAAATTATCTCTCCGTTTTCTATCCTATCAAAAGCTCTTTTAATCGCTTCTCTGTATGGTATTTTTTCAATTGGAATAAGCGCCTCTATTTTATTTTCTTTGCAGACGACCTCTACACCTAAACTGCTTACCAATGCAGATGCTAATTTATAAGAGGTTGATGTTACAAAAAACAAAAAGTAAGTCGACAACTTTGGAGACATAACTGGAACAGAAAAAATTCTACGTTTTAATCCTCTTTCTTCAGCAAAATCTAAGATCATTTGTTTGTAGGTTAAGACATCTGGTCCACCAATATCAAAACTTTGATTATAGCAATGCTCGTTTCCTAAAACTCCTATCAGGTAACTAACAACATTTGTTATAGAAATTGGCTGACATTTTGTATGAATCCACTTTGGCACTAACATTATAGGAAGCTTCTCTACTATATCTCTAATTATTTCGAAAGATGCACTTCCTGCTCCTATAATAATTCCTGCTTTTAGCGTCGTTAGACTGAAACTGCCTTTAGCTAACTCTGTTTCTACATTATGCCTAGACGATAAATGTTTTGAAGTCTGAGTATCACTATAAAGACCACTTAAATAAACGACTTGTTTGCAACCAGTTTGATTTATATATTTTCTAAAATTAAGTACAGATGTCTTCTCCAAACTATCATAATCTTCAGAACTAGACATCGAATGTACTAGATAATAAGCAAAGTCGATGTCTTTTGGAACATTCTCAAAAGTATTTTCGTCTAACAAATCTAATTTGATTATTGTCACATATTTTTTGAAAGATTCTTCTACTGAAAACCGAAGAGGATCTCTAACAGCACATATTACATGGTTTTTACTTTTAATTAATTCTGGAAGAATTCTTTTTCCTATGTAACCAGAAGCACCAGTAAGTAGTATTTTCATTTTGAATTCATTTTAGTTAAAAATAATGAATTTAATGATACAAATTACAGATATATTATACATCCTAGCTCTTTATTTCTATCGTTTTCATCATTAATAATTCAATAAAAATCATTCTAAAAACTAGGCTTAATTTATCTGCTTTTCACAAGACAAAACGATAAGATGTACTAATTGTAATAGGTCTATACACTTTCCCTTAAATCAAGCATCTTGTGATTTAGGTTTATTAATTACTAGTTTACCTTTTATTTATTCTTATTGAAAAATGAAGTAAGGTTATGTAATGTTTTTAAATCTTTATTCATCAACTCTTGAATATCTTTATTGAACTTAGATAATTCTTCTTTATAAAAACGACCAAGACTCTTATATTGACTATCTAAAGAACTATTATTATTTAACTTTTCGTAGATTTCATCTATTAAAAACATGTTTAATTCTGTTAACTTTAGACTTGTAGCTTCTTCATACCAAAAAGTCAAATTATTAATTGAAGTACTGCTATTTATATAATTTTTAAAATTATGTTCACTTAAACAAATACTATGAATAACATTATTTCCATCCAAAAAAGTGAACTTTGACAACTCACCTACAACTTTATTTAATTGTTCATAAGCCTCTAACCTTTTATCCAAAATCTTCTTATAATAATCATTTTTATAATCTGAGCGATGTATTAGCCAACTTGCTATAACAGTTAATACAGATGAAAGTAAAGAACTAGATATTATAGCAGTGATAATTTGTACAGTTGTCATATATATGATTTTAATTTACGCCACACTTGGAGTTTCACAAGCGACCGAATCCTGTATTTTTTCTAGCTTCATTTTATTTAGTTGCTCATTCATCATCGACTTGTTAATACTAAAAGCTTCGTAGCCATCTACAGCGATCAACTCTTCTAAAAATTCGTTGGTAACATTTACTTTTGCTTGTCTAGAAACTAAAGAAACTCCTGATAATTCATCAAAGTCTATTAATTCTAAATACACCGTTTTTGAACCTTCATATTTTGTAAACAATGCTTCTAGCTCTATAATAGTATTGCTTGTTATTCGATTGGAATCGAAGCGCAAATAGATCTTCTTTAATTGCTTATCCCTAATATTTTCTAACAATTCAATGTACTGAACATTAAACTCTTTCTGCTTTCCATCAGGATTCCAAGTCTTTCTTTTTAACTGTACTGATCCTTTTACATATAAGAAGTTCCCAGGCACTAAAAAGTGCATGTTTTTTAAATATAACTCACCAAATAATCGTACATCAAGACTTCCTTCTTTGTCCTGCATGTTAAGCACACCATACTTATTGCCTTTTCGGCTTTCTAAATTCATAGCGTCTACCGCCATTCCTCCAAAACTAAATTCCCTATTGGGCAAGTCGTTTATTCGTTCATTTAAAACCTTTAGTCCTATATCACAAAAGTTATCGACCTCCAACTTATAATCGTCCAATGGATGTCCTGTTATGTAAATTCCTACAACTTCTTTTTCTCTACTTAATTTTTCAAAAGCACTCCATTCATCACATTCTAAAATTTTTAGCTCAGGCATTTCTACTTGATCGTCGCCTTCTAGCATATCGAACATACTCACCTGAGCAGAATTCAAACCGTTCTGATAAGCAGCTCCATACTTTAGTGCTTTTTCCACTAGCGTTCTATCTTTCTCATCTTTAGCGAAGTACTGTGCTCTATGCAGTCCTTGAAACTGATCAAGACCACCTCCCATTGCTAAGCTTTCTAACACTCGTTTATTACAATCTTTAAGACTTACACGCCTTACCATGTCAAAAATAGAAGTAAAAGGTCCTTCTTTTTTACGCTCTTCGACTAATGAATTTACAGGGCCTGCTCCTACCCCTTTCATTCCTCCCATACCAAAGCGAACCTCACCTTTTGCATTCACAGCAAACTTGTAGAAACTCTCGTTTACATCCGGACCAAGAACTTTTAACCCCATACGTTGACACTCTTCCATAAAGAAAGAAACAGTCTTAATATCGTTCATGTTATTACTCAAAACCGCAGCCATATATTCAGCTGGATAATGAGCTTTTAAATAGGCTGTTTGGTAAGCAATCCAAGCATAACAAGTAGAATGAGATTTATTAAAAGCATAAGAAGCGAAAGCTTCCCAATCTGTCCAAATTTTCTCTAATGGTTTTTCTGGATGTCCATTTGCTGCCGCTTGTTTAATGAACTTAGGTTTTAATTTCGACAACACAGCAATCTGCTTTTTACCCATCGCTTTACGCAATACATCGGCCTCACCTTTAGTAAAGTCTGCTAACAACTGAGACAATAACATTACCTGCTCCTGATAAACTGTAATACCATAAGATTCCTTTAGGTATTTCTCCATAATTGGAATATCGTAGACAATCTCTTCTTCTCCATGCTTACGGCGAATAAATGAAGGGATATATTCTATAGGTCCAGGACGGTAAAGTGCATTCATTGCAATTAAATCCGAAAACTGAGTTGGCTTTAATTCCTTTAAATATTTTTGCATCCCCGGAGATTCATATTGGAAAACCCCTACAGTCTCTCCCCTCTGAAATAATTCATAAGTTAAGTCATCATCTTTCGGAATTTCTTCAATGTCTATCTCTACATTATGACGTGCCTTAACAATCTTAATGGTATCTTTTATAAGTGTCAAAGTTTTCAACCCTAAGAAATCCATTTTAAGTAGACCTGCACTTTCCACCACCGAGTTGTCGAACTGAGTGCTCCACATGTCAGAATCTTTTGCTAAAGAAACAGGCACATGTTCTCGAATATCACTTGGTGTAATAATCACTCCACAAGCATGAATTCCAGTTGTTCGCATGGAACCTTCGATTACTTTTGCCTGACGAACAACTTCTCCTTCTAAGTTCTTACGACTTAACAAAGACTTTAATTCTTCAGCCATAGTCATTTGCTCAGGAGACAGCTTTTCTGCTAATTTCTCCTCGTCCATTGCAAACAACTTATTTAGCTTCATGTCTGGGACTAACTGTGCAATTCGATTGGTATCTGGCAATGGCAAATCTAAAACACGCCCTGCATCCCTAATCGATGACTTTGCTGCCATTGTACCATAAGTAATAATTTGGGCAACCTGACTAGCTCCATATTTATCAATTACATACTGAATGACACGCCCACGTCCTTCATCATCAAAATCAATGTCGATATCTGGCATAGAAACCCTTTCTGGATTCAAGAAACGCTCAAACAGCAAATCGTATTCTATAGGATCAACATTTGTAATCTTTGTACAATAGGCTACTACTGAACCTGCTGCAGAACCCCTCCCTGGACCTACAGAGACTCCCATCTCCCTTGCTGCACGAATGAAATCTTCAACAATTAAAAAATAACCCGGATAACCTGTATTTCGAATTACACTTAATTCAAAGTCTAAACGCTCTGTTATTTCTGGTGTTATCTCACCATAACGCTCTTTTGCTCCTTCGTAAGTGATCTGTCTTAGGTAATTATTCTCCCCTATTTTCAAACTAGGATCCTCTAAATCTCTCGGATCTTTTAGTTCTTCTGGAATTTCGAAAGCAGGTAATAAAACATCACTAGCTAACTCATAAGGTTCACATTTCCCAACAATTTCCTCTATCGTTTCTATTGCTTCTGGCAAATCCAAAAAGGCTTCTTTCATCTCTTTTTGAGACTTGAAATAAAAGTCATCATTTTCAAACCCAAAACGAAAACCTCTTCCTCTACCTATAGGTGTTGATTTTCGTTCACCGTCTCTGATACAGAGTAAAATATCATGCGCTTCAGCATTATTTTTATCAATATAAAAAGTATCATTCCCTGCAAAATATTTTACATCGTACTTTTTTGCAAATTTTAATAGGGTATCATTGACTAAAATCTCTTCTTCCAACCCATGTCTGTTTAACTCTACATAGAAATCCTCTCCAAAATTTTCCTTCCACCAAACAAAAGCCTCTTCTGCTTGCTTTTCTCCTACATTCAGAATTAATTGAGGAATTTCTCCTTGTAAACCTCCGGTAGTAACAATCACATGTTCTTTTAACGTCAGAATAACTTCTTTATCGACTCTTGGAACATAGTAAAACCCTTCCACATGTCCAGCTGAAGACAATTTAGCAAGGTTTCTATACCCTTCCTTATTCTTAGCCAACATAGGCACTCGGTAACCATTATCTTTTACCGACTTATCTAATCTGTTTTTACAAACAAAAAACTCTGACCCTAAAATTGGTAAAATCTTTGTGTTTTCTAAAGTTTCTATTTCTTGTTTTAGTTGAGCTACTTCTTCCTCTTCAAGTGGACGTTCACTAACTACCTCCTCTTCGTTTTCTATACTTTTTTCTTCTCTTACTCCAGAAGAAATAATTTCTACCAACTCTTTAATTTGTTCATCGACACCTCCATTGTGTTTTTGACCAGCTAAAATAAAATGGAAAGCCGCCATCATATTTCCAATATCTGTTAAAGCAACCGCAGGCATATTATATTTTACAGCCGCAGCAATTAACTTAGGAATAGAGGTTGTTGATTGTAGAATCGAAAACTGTGAGTGATTATGTAAGTGAGAGAAACGAACATTTTTCAATCGTTTTCTGTTGACAGCTTCATTTATTTCTATTTCAGAACCTCCTCCTTCTTCTTTTGCCTTTCTTTTACGAATTTTCTCACTCTCCTCTTTAAGATTTAAATGATTTAGTCCTATTGGAACTATTTGCAAAGGATTTACTTCCAAATAATCTCCAAAGTAACTTGGCTCTACATTTAATTGCTCTTGCGAATAGCTTTTAACACGAACCAACTCTAAAAAACAACGCGTAGTTGCTTCTACATCGGCTGTTGCATTATGAGCTTCACCAAATGGTTCGTTAAATAAATGTTCGTGTAACTCTGTAAGCGTAGGCAATTTAAATTTCCCACCTCTACCTCCTGGTATTTGACAAAGACTTGCTGTAGTTTCTGTACAAGTATCTAAAACTGGGATTTCTTGTAATTGATTTTCAACGGATAAACGATGAAACTCACAGCCCATTACATTAGTATCGAACTTTACATTTTGCCCTACCACAAACTTAGCTTGTGCTAGCACCCTATTAAACTCTTCTAAAACAAAAGCTAATGATTCTCCTTGCTCTAATGCTAAATCCGTAGAAATACCATGAATTTTTTCAGCCTGAAACGGAATATCAAACCCTTCTGGTTTTACCAAATAATCTTTCGCTTCAACTAAGCGCCCCATGTCATCGTGCAATTGCCAAGCAATTTGAATACATCTTGGCCAATTGTCTGTATCGGTGATTGGAGCTTTGAAATTTCTAGGTAAACCAGTTGTTTCAGTATCAAATATTAAAAACATTTTTTTTATTGTATTATGTACAAAGATTTATGTACGATGACTCAATATAGCTTACGTAAATTTATGAAAATGAAATGGAGTTTAAAAGCTTTGTTGAAAAGTAACTTTAACTTATTTAACAAAACTTATTTAAAAAGGTAAAAAAAACTATATTGTTTTTTGGAATTAAGATAAGTACCTTATTTTGTTCTTCATTAAACTGTAGCTCTTTTATTGTCTTAATAATGAAACACAAATACCGCTAACATTTAAATTAAAAAACGGAAAAAATTATTCGAAAGTTGTTGTTTAAGCTTATTAAGGTTAAACATATTCAACTAATTTTGTATTTATATGAAAACCGTTTTAATTCATAAAAGCCAAAACAAAGATGATTAAAAATAATAAATGTCATTTAGCCATAAAAAAATGACTTCATAAGCAACCTTTAGATATATTTACGTTAACACAAAAGAATGTTACATTTAATTAAACTTATATTAATTTGTGCTCTTTTTACCTCTGGTAAAATTTCTGCACAATTTCCAAACCCAGCAACATTATCAACAGGACAAGGAGCTATAGGAACAACAGATCCAACTTGGTTAGTTTCAGATTGGTTTCCATATCCTGGACCACCTCCAAATCCATTGACAGGTGGAGTTACCTTCACACCTGCATACATCGACAATAATTGTGCTCCAGGATCTTGGATTAATCCAACGACATTAACCCCTCCTTTAAATACCTCTAACTGGATTACAAATCAAAGTTATCCATGTGCTTCCAATACAAATTCAGGATATATATACTATCGTCTACCTTTGAACTTGCCAGCAGAGTGCAATGGTTTCAGCGTTACAAATATTGGTAGTTATATCTTAAATTTCTCTGGATATGTAGATAATATTATTGCTGGTGTATTTGTAAACGGAAATTCAATGGGCATAACAGGCGGGAGTTTTTCACCTGGCTCACAAATTAATTTCACACTACAAGGGCCTTGGGTGGCTGGAGCTAATTTTATAGACATAATGGTTGAAAATTATGATAGTAATGGTCAAGCTAATGCGTTTGGATTACTACTCGTTGCAAACAATACAAACGACGACATTGATAATGACGGGGTTTTGGATATTGATGATGCATGTGTTTGTAATCCAGGAAGTGGATCAGATGGTTGTTGTCCTACTTTAACAGCAAGTAACGATACTACCATTTGTTCTGGCGAAAGTTTAAACTTAGTCTCTAATGACACAGGAATTGGGAATACTAATAATATGTTTTCATGGTCAGATGGGCAAATAGGAAAAAACATAACAGTAGCACCAACTACAACAACAACATATACTGTCACTCTACAAGGAAGTCAAGGTTGTGTTATAACAGAAGATGTAGTTGTAACAATTATTGAAAACGTAACACCAAGCTTTACAAGTTCAAATTATTGTGTTTACGAAGCTGTGCAATTTACAGATAACTCTACTGTTATAGCTCCCGATGTATTAGCAAATTCAGGTTGGGATTTTGGTGATGCCTCTCAAGATGTTGGAAATCAAGTTACACATCAATATGCTTCTGCAGGTGATTATTTAGTTAGTCATGCAGTATCTACAGTTAATGGATGTACAGGAATAGCAATTGAAAACATTACGATTTACAATGCTCCAAATGCTGATTTTAATTATGTAGATGCTTGTGCTAATGTAGAAATAACTTTTGAAGATAATTCTGTGGGAGCAGGAACAACAGTTAATGCTTGGCAATGGGATTTTGACAATGGTTTAGGAACTGGCACTAACGATACTGAAAATTATACTTATAATAGTTCTGGTAGTTATGCTGTTCAATTAATAGTTGAAGATAATGAAGGGTGTAGAGATACAGTAGTACATACAATTACTATTTTTGAAGATCCAACTGTTGACTTTAATTTTGTTAATGGTTGTTTGTATGACACCATTAACTTTGTTGATGGTTCAACAATTGCTGCACCTGATAATATTGCCACTTGGAGTTGGGATATTGATGGAAATAACAATGAAGACTATACCGCTCAAGATGTAAATCACAAGTACACTACTCCAGGAGACTATAACGTCACTTTAACTGTAGGGTCGAATAATAACTGCTCTAGTTCATTATCACAAACCATTAGTTTATTTCCTGTACCTCAAGCAGGGTTTTCTGTTTCGACAGAATGTGTAAATGGACCTCCAACTACTTTTGTAAATACATCTACTATAAGTGGAGGAACTATTACTACCTATGGATGGAGTTTTGGAAATGGTAACCTATCTTTTCTAGAAAACCCAACAAACAATTATCAAATAGCTTCTAGCTACTTAGTGACTTTAGGTGTTGTTTCTGACTTAGGATGTGCAGATACTGTCACCTATAGTATTGATGTCTTAGGTAAACCTACAGCTGCTTACTCGCAAGATACAACCACAGGATGTGCTCCTTTATGTGTTTCTTTTTCTGACTCTTCATATGATGATATAACAATTGTAGAGTGGAATTGGAAATTTGAAGACAGCTATGGTGAAAGTTCAGAACAAAACCCAACCTTTTGTTATACTTCAACAGGCGACTATGATGTAAGCTTAGTTATAAAAAATGCTCAAGGGTGTAGAGACACCTTAGAACAGTTTGGATTAATTTCTATTTTCCCATTACCTACATCAGACTTTTCCTTAAATCCAATCAGTACAGATGTTCTTAATTCAACAATAGATTTCACTAATAATAGTTTAGACGCTTCTGCTTGGAGATGGAACTTTGGAGATGAATCTGACGAGAACTTATTAGATTATAACCCGAGTTACACTTTCGCTGACACAGGAAACTACGAAGTAGAATTAATAGTTATCAATTCTTTTTTATGTAGTGATACTAGTTACCAAATGGTTGAAATATTACCAGTTGATGATTTATTTGTTCCTAGTGCCTTCTCTCCTAATGGTGACGGAAAAAATGATATTTTGTACGCAAGAGGATATATCGGGGCACTATATTTTGCAGTATTTGATCGTTTAGGAAAAAAAGTATTTGAATCGGAAGACAAAGAAACTGGATGGGATGGACTCATTAATGGAAAAAAAGCACTGGAAGGAGTTTACAGTTGGTACTTACAAGCTGAAGTCAATGGAGCTCCATATAAATTAAAAGGAGATGTTACACTTGTTAGATAACATAATTATATGATATTAAGATTTAATATTTTTAGCTTTTTGTGGCTTATAGCAACATTTAGTATGGCGCAAACAGATAATATTTCTGGTGTTGTAAACTCATATACAGCTGTAACATCGATCAACCCGTGCCCTAGCTTCATTCAAGTCTCTGATGCCTCTGAGTTTTCTATTGGGGACAAAGTATTGATTATTCAAATGAAAGGAGCAGAAATTGATTCTGTAAGTAACTCTCCTAGCTTTGGAGATATTTTAGATTTTAAAAAATCTGGCAATTATGAAATGTCTAGGATCCAAAACATAACAGGGAACGATATACAACTAGTGGCCCCTTTAACACGAACTTATGATGTCGTTTATTTTGTTCAATTAGTGAAAGTTTCTGAACATATAAATGCAACTATTACTGCAGACTTAACTTGTCCAGCTTGGGATGGTGTCACCGGAGGAGTAGTCGTTATAGATTGCCAAAATAAATTAACCCTTAATGCTAACATTACTGCGAACAGTAAAGGCTTTAGACCTGGTGTTATTTCTTCAAATCTTTTTGATTGCACTCCCAGTAATGATTATTATTATCCAGCAACTTCGTTTTATGGAGGAAGAAAAGGAGAAGGAATAACTGATGTTAGTGACTTAATTAAAAATGGAAGAGGTAAACTAGCCAATGGTGGTGGCGGAGGCAACCAAGTAAATACTGGCGGTGGTGGTGGAGGTAATTTTGGAGCTGGAGGAAAAGCTGGTTTTGGACACAATGTATGTGGTCTATTTGAATTAGGAGGTCTAGGAGGTGGAGCTATTCCTTATGGAAATGGCTTAGACAGACTATTCATGGGTGGTGGCGGAGGTGGCGGCCAACAAAATGACGGTCAAGCTTCTCCAGGGTCTCTAGGGGGAGGTATCATTTTATTAATTGCTAATGAAATTGAAGGAAATAATAACTCTATTGAGTCCATTGGAATAGATGCTGGACCAGCTGCTAGTGATGGTGCAGGAGGAGGTGGAGCTGGGGGAACAGTAGCAATTTCTTGTAATACTTATACCACAAACCTAAGCATAGATGTTCATGGAGGGAAAGGAGGCAACTGTACTTCAGGTCATGGCCCAGCAGGTGGCGGTGGGGGTGGCCTAGTTTACGTTAGTTCTCCTTTACCTGTAAATGTGACAACAATACTTAATGGAGGAAATCCAGGTGTTTGGTCTGGAACAACAAATAGCCACGGTTGTTTGCAAGGACAAGATGGTGGTATAATTACACCTTTTGTTTTAAGTGACCCCATTTCTAATGCACAAAGAAAAAATATACTGATTGAAAACACCTGCTTCCAAGATCAAACTAATATCTATCTAAACGACACTTCATTTTTAACTTCATTAAACTGGTTAATTGTTGAAGCATCAAACCCAAATAATATTGTTCTATCTAATTCTAATTGGAATGGAAATGTAATTCAGTTCCCTACAGCTGGTCAATATATAGTTATAGCAGATTTAGAATATTCTTGTTACAGAGATACGTTATATGACACACTAAATATTACACAAGTAAACAATGTTAACTTAGGTAACGACACTATTAATTGCTTTGCAGAAAATATAATTACTCTAGATGCAGGTAGTGGTTATGATTTTTATTTTTGGCAAGGAGTAGATACAACCCAAACTTATACTGCCGATACTAGCGGGCAATACATTATAGAAGTTGCTAACATTGGAGAAAATTTAGTTATTAATGGTGATTTTGAATTTGGTAATACTGAATTCAATACTGAATATTCTTATGTTAATTGTGGCGTTTTACCCCTTCTTGGGAATGGAATCAATATTGAAACCTATACCGTTGGAGATGTTACAACATGTTTTGGAATTGCTGGTACTGGAAATGCTTTTCATGTTTATGATGTACAAACAGCAAATCAAGGAAAGGTATTTTGGGGGCAGACAATGAACGTATCACCAAACAAAGACTACATCATAAGGATTGATACCTATGAAGATCTAGCAGGGACTGCATATCAACCAGAATTAACAAGATTCGAAATATTCGCAAACAATACATTGGCCCAAGCTGATGCTATTGGAGGATCAGGGGCTTGGCAAACAAACCAATATTTTTGGAATTCAGGACTTAATACTTCTTTAACCTTAGAAATAAGAAACGGTTTGAATAACTTTACCGTTGGACAAGCAGGATTAGATCCATTTTTTGATAACATCTTCTTTGCCCCTTTATGTAAGAAAAGTGACACCATAAATGTACTAGTTGGAGAAATTCCAACAGCACAATTCAGTTTAGTAGACAGTTGCGAATATGATGGGGTAGCTTACACAGATGAATCTTCAATTACATTACCAGAAACCATTTCAGGGTGGAGTTGGGATGTCGAT
>JAGXIB010000180.1 GCA_024635865.1 Flavobacteriales bacterium | reverse complement strand
TAATTCCCTTAGTTCAAAAACTGCCTTAATGGGGCATTCAATGGGAGGTGGAGCTTCTTTTCTAGCAGCTGAAAACAACTCAACTATTCATTGTTTAGTAAATTTTGCTGCTGCCGAAACAACGCCCTCTGCTATAGATGCTGCAGCTAACGTTACTGTTCCTGTGCTTCTATTTTCAGGAATAAATGATTGTGTAACCCCTCCAGATGAACATCAAGACCTTATGTATGCAAACCTTAACGCAACAAGCTGTAAAACACAAATAAATATAATGGGTGCTTCTCATTGTAAGTTTGCTAACAGTAACTTCAGTTGCAATTTAGGCGAAACATTTTGTAGTTCACAAGACATAACAAGAGAAGAGCAACACTTAGCAACTTTTGACTTTTTAAATTTATGGTTAGCGTATACGTTAAAAAACAATAGTAGTTCCTTAACTACATTTAATGATTCTCTGCAAGTTTCTCCAAGGGTGACTTCTAATCAGTCTTGTAACCTAAGTTTTACTAATGTTAGTGGGTCTATCGATAAAGAAGATTTAACTCTTTTCCCAAATCCAATGACTAGCCAACTTCAATTAACTGTTTCAAATGAAAGCATTGGTGGAAATCTAATTATTTATGATCTATTGGGGCAAGTTCTATTTCAAAAGTAATTAATGAAAATAATATTAAGCTAGATTTATCAAGTTTTAAAAATGGAGCATATCAATTAGTCTATATTAATGACGAGCATAAACAAACCAAAAAGTTTATAAAAACTAACAAATAATAAAACAAGTAAGCCTAATGAGAGCTTTCTTTCAATAACTCTGGAAACTTAGTTTTAAACTTATTTAATCTAGGAATAGAGACACTTCTAATATAGGGTTGATTAGGATTTAGTCTTTCATAGTTTTGATGATAGTCCTCTCCCATCCAAAACTTAGTAAATTTCATCACTTCACTAGCAGGCTTAAATCCTTCTTTTTTTAGCGCTTCTATTTTATTATTAATAATTTTCTTTTCTTCTTCAGTCTCATAAAAGATGATACTTCTATATTGAGAACCTTTATCACCACCTTGACCATTGATTTGATTGATGTTCTGACTACCATAATATACCTCAACTAAATCTTTAAAAGAAATTATTGAAGGGTCATATATAACATCAACAGCCTCTGCATGTCCAGTTTTTCCGGTATTAGAATCTTCATAAGTAGGGTTTTTCGTATGCCCCCCAGAATAGCCATTATAGACCTCTTCTACTCCTTTTACACTTTCGTAAATAGCTTCAACACACCAAAAACATCCGCTTGCAAAATAGGCATGTTTTAACTCACTATTGTTTAAATTAGTTGTTTTTATTTGCTTAATATCTGACTGACACTGAACAAATATAACAGTAGATAATATAAACGTTATTGTTATAATTATTTTATTTTTCATCTTGATTATATTTCTTTAATGGTCGTTAAAATAGTCAATAACTTACAAAGAAATTAATTCTTTTTAGAAAAACTATTCCACCCCTGAGCCTTAAGCGGTATTACTGATCCACCTGAAGAAATTAAGTTTGTTCCACTTTCCTTTGTTGTAATGTGCCCTATTACCGTTAAATTAGGATTCCCTTTTATTTTATCAAAATTTTCTTGAGATATTGTAAACAGCAACTCATAATCCTCTCCGCCATTTAAAGCACACATGGTTGGGTCTAAATCAAATTCTCTGGCTTCTTGGTATGTAGTAGGGTCGATTGGAATTTTTTCTTCATATATGTTACATCCGACTTTTGAGCTTTTACAAAGGTGCATTACTTCAGAAGACACCCCATCAGAAACATCTATCATACTTGTAGGAACAACTCCCATCTTCTGTAACAAAGCTATAATATCTTTTCTTGCTTCAGGCTTTAACTGACGTTCTAATACATAATCTTTACCAGTGAAATCTGGTTGAGAATTTGGGTTCACCTTCCAAACTTCTTTTTCTTGTTGTAAAATTGTTAATCCAACATAAGCTCCTCCTACATCTCCAGATAACACAATCAAGTCATTTTCTTTAGCTCCACTTCTCAATACAGCTTTACCTTTTTCTACTTCCCCAATAGCAGTGACACTAATCATTAATCCAGAGAGGCTAGAAGTTGTATCTCCTCCAATAACATCAACTCCATATTTTTCAGCAGCTAATATTATCCCTTCATATATTTCTTCAACAGCATCAACACTATACTTACTTGAAATAGCTAAAGAAACAGTAATTTGTCTAGGTTGAGCATTCATTGCATAGATATCACTAACGTTAACAACAACAGCTTTATAACCCAAATGCTTCAAAGGAGTAAAAACCATATCAAAATGAACTCCTTCCACCAATAGATCTGTCGTTACTACAATGTCTTTATCTTCAGAATAATTTAAAATTGCAGCATCGTCTCCAACTCCTAGTTTAGATGACGAGTTTCTAATCTTTACTTTTTTAGTAAGAAGTTCAATTAATCCAAACTCCCCTAATTCTTCAATTTTATGTGTTGCTCCTTCTTCTTTAAACATAATTCAATTTTTATACCTAGCGTTATTTACTCCACTTATTAATTATAAAAAAAGACCAACACTAAAGCATTGGTCTTTTATACATATAAAGTTATAACAATGTAACTATATAGAGTTAATTCATTATACTCAATATTATTTTTCGCTTGCTACTTTCACAAACTCATCATAGCTTAACTCTTTCTCCTCAACTTTAACAGCATCTTTTAAGTATCCCATTACTTTTGTTTCATAAAGAGCATCGTAAATCTTTTTACCTTCATCTTTGTTTCCTAAAACAGACATGGCCATTTTATTAAACTCTTCCTCCTCAGGAATCATCATTCCATATTGAGCATATTGTTTACCTAGTAAATCTTTAGTGTAATCAACAGCTTCATCATTAGAAACTTGTAAATCGTTATCTTTTATTATTTTATTTTCGATTAACTGCCACTTTAAAGATTCTGAGTACTGATCATACTCTGCTTCTATCTGTTCAGGAGTAACCTCACTATTGGACATTGCAATCCACTTCTTTAAAAACTCATCTGGTAAAGATAATTCTAACTTTTCAACAAGTTTATTTGCAAAATCTCTTTTAAACAAACGATCACTATCAGCATTAAACATTGAAGACATTTCTTCTTCAATTTTAGCTCTAAAAGCTTCTACACCTTCTACAACACCTGCTCCGTAAATTTTATCTATTAATTCTTGAT
Organism: Flavobacteriales bacterium; assembly: GCA_024635865.1. GTDB lineage: Bacteria > Bacteroidota > Bacteroidia > Flavobacteriales_D > Parvicellaceae > S010-51. The sequence goes on along the minus strand of JAGXIB010000180.1, from coordinate 14,010 downwards.
CTACATTTGTAGCTTCTAATCTCTTTACTTCTGTTACAGTTAATTCAACATTTTTATCAAATTTCTCTGCAGCTTCTTTAGAAATATTAAGCATAGCAGCTAAATCAGCTGCTCCTCTTGAAATTGTTCTAGGATCTATGATAAAAGAGTCTCCAGCTTTAAGTCCAATTAATTTATTTTTTGCTTTTTTATCTTCTGTAAACTCAATCGCAACAGTTGATGAATGAACAAAACCACCTTCTACAACTTTATCTTTATCATCAAGTTCCTTAAATGAAGCCATAATCATATCATTATCTTCACTTTTATCAACGACAACTAAAGTACCATTTCTTTTCGCGAAATCATTGACTTGTTTATCTATTAATTCAGCATCAACTTTAACTTTATTATAAGTATATTTTTCTTTTTTAGTTAATTTCACATCAAAAGAAGGAGCTAATCCAATCTCATAGCTAAACTCAAAATCACTAGGATTTTTCCAATCAATCGTATTATTGTCATCTGTTTTAGGAACTGGTTGCCCTAAAACATCTAATTCATTTTCTTTTATGTAATCAAATAAAGCGGTGTTTAAAACCTTATCTAATTCTTCCCCTAAAATAGAAACACCATATTTTTTCTTTACAACAGATGCTGGAACTTGACCTGCTCTAAAACCTGGCATTTGAACTTCTTTTCTTACATTTTTCAAAGCCTTTTCATAAGACTCGTTGTAATCTTCTTTTGCTATCTTAACCTTTATAATAGCGTTTAATTCATCGATGTTTTCTCTTACAATTTCCATTACTGGTTTTAATTATTTAGGTTTATCTATATACTAAAAATGGTATAAGTTTCCGCTTATACCATTTTACTCAGTGCGGATAGAGAGAGTCGAACTCACACGCCTTGCGGCACTAGATCCTAAGTCTAGCGCGTCTACCAATTCCGCCATATCCGCTTAAAAACATAAGCACTTTTGCTTAATTTAGGAATGCAAATATAACACTAAAATTTATCTTCACAATTTTTATACGAAAAAAAACACAAAAAATCTATTTATAACAATTCTAAATAAAGTATATTCTCATAGATTACTGCTAAAAACGCACTAAATTAATTAATTCAAGTGTTATCTTTGCAACTATTAAAGTAGAATTTAAAACGATAAAAATATTCAACAATCAAAGTATAAACCAAAATGAAAAGCTCAATTTCAAGAAAAATTTTAATGGCACTTTCGGGATTTTTCCTGATGTTCTTTTTACTACAGCATTTATCTATTAATATACTATCGGTCATTAGCCCAGATATGTTTAATGAAGTATCTCACTTCATGGGATATAATCCAATTATACAGTTTATAATGCAACCAATCTTAATATTTGGATTGCTTTTTCATTTAATAATGGGAATGTATTTAGAATACCAAAATAACAAAGCTCGAATTAAAAAGTACGTAAACAACAAGCCTAATACCAACTCTCCTTGGGTTTCAAGAAATATGATTATTTCTGGGATTACCGTACTTGCCTTCCTAATATTACATATGTCAGATTTTTGGGCACATGAAATGAATTATAAATATATAGCTGGTTCTCCTGAAGACCCTACAAGGTATTGGGAAGAGTTACATCATGAAATGGGTGAAATGTCTCATTTAATTATTTATACGATTGCAAATATATTTCTTGCTCTTCACCTATTACATGGCTTTCAATCTTCATTTCAATCGGTTGGGTTTAATAATAATAAATACACTCCAACGTTAAAGAAATTGGGAAATGTATATGCAATTTTAATTCCATTAGGATTTATTTTTATTGCATTTTTCCATTTTTTTACTCAATCTCATTAATATAATTTAGATATGTCAATATTAGATTCAAAAGTTCCTGAAGGTCCCATTAAAGATAAATGGACTAAACATAAAAATGATATTAACTTAGTAAACCCGGCTAACAAGCGTCATATAGACATTATTGTTGTTGGTACAGGTTTAGCTGGAGGTTCTGCAGCTGCATCTTTAGCTGAGATGGGTTACAATGTTAAAGCATTTGCTTATCAGGATTCACCAAGACGTGCACATTCTATTGCAGCTCAAGGAGGAATTAATGCTGCAAAAAACTATCAAAATGATGGAGATTCAAATTATAGATTATTTTACGATACTGTAAAAGGTGGAGATTATCGTTCTAGAGAAGCTAACGTATATCGTTTAGCAGAAGTATCTGGAAACATTATAGATCAATGTGTTGCACAAGGAGTTCCTTTTGCAAGAGAATACGGAGGTCTATTAGACAACCGTTCTTTTGGAGGGGTTTTAGTTTCTAGAACATTTTATGCTAAAGGGCAAACTGGACAACAATTATTGTTAGGAGCTTATTCAGCAATGAATCGTCAAATTGGAAAAGGTAAGATTACCATGTACAATAGACATGAAATGCTAGATTTAGTCAAAATAGATGGAAAAGCAAGAGGAATTATTGCTAGAGATTTAGTTACTGGTAAAATAGAGAAACATTCTGCTCATGCAGTTGTTATAGCAAGTGGAGGTTACGGAAATGTTTTCTTCTTATCTACTAATGCTATGGGATCTAATGCTACTGCAGCCTGGAAAATTCATAAAAAAGGAGCCTTTTTTGCAAACCCATGTTATACTCAAATTCACCCAACTTGTATTCCAAGAAGTGGAGATCATCAATCAAAACTGACGCTAATGTCAGAATCATTAAGAAATGATGGTCGTATTTGGGTTCCTAAACACATGAAAGATGTTGAAGCTATTAGAGCAGGGAAATTAAAACCTACAGAAATAGAGGAGGAAAATAGAGATTACTACTTAGAAAGAAGATATCCTGCTTTCGGAAACTTAGTTCCTAGAGATGTTGCTTCAAGAGCTGCAAAAGAAAGATGTGATGCTGGTTACGGTGTTAACGCCACAGGAGAAGCGGTATACTTAGATTTTAAATCTGCTATTAACCGTTACGGTAATGAAAAAGCACACGTTTTAGGTATACATAATCCATCTGATGCTAAAATCATAGAACTAGGAGAAGGTGTTATTGAAGCTAAGTACGGTAACTTATTTCAAATGTATGAAAAGATTGTAGATCAAAACCCATACAAAACACCTATGATGATATATCCAGCTGTACATTATACAATGGGAGGAATCTGGGTTGATTATAACTTAATGACTACTGTGCCTGGTTGCTATGCAATAGGAGAAGCTAATTTCTCTGATCATGGAGCTAACAGATTAGGAGCATCTGCTCTTATGCAAGGTCTTGCTGATGGATATTTCGTATTGCCATATACTATTGGAGACTATTTATCTAATGAAATTAGAACAGGGGAAATACCAACAGATTCTAAAGAGTTTAATGATGCTGAAAAAGAAGTTTCTGATCGTTTAGAAAAATTAGTGAATATAAAAGGAACTAAATCTGTAGATTACTTCCATAAGAAATTAGGTCTGATAATGTGGAATAATGCTGGAATGGCAAGAAACGCGACTGAATTAAAAGAAGCTATCGATAAAATAAAAGCTATTCGTGAAGAGTTTTGGAAAGATGTAAGAGTTTCAGGAAGTACTAACTCATTTAATCCTGAGTTAGTAAAAGCTGGTAGAGTTGCCGATTTCTTAGAGTTAGGAGAGTTATTTGCAAGAGATGCATTAGATAGAAATGAGTCTTGCGGAGGACACTTTAGAGAAGAATCTGTAGAATTAGATGGAGAACAAAAAGGAGAAGCTAAGAGAGATGATGTTAACTATAAATATGTAGCTGCTTGGGAATTCACTGGAGAACCAAGTGAAGCAATTTTACATAAAGAAGAGCTAGAATTTAACGACATCGAATTAAAACAAAGAAGTTACAAATAAACCCTAACAGGTTAAAAAAACATTTATATTATGTCAGAAAAAAAAGACATGGACTTAACACTTAAGATTTGGCGTCAAAAAGATGCTCAAGATAAAGGTCAAATGGTAAATTATCCTGTGAAAAGTATTTCGCCAGATTCATCCTTTCTAGAGATGTTAGATGTTCTTAACGAAGATTTAGTAAACAAAGGAGACGAGCCTGTTGCTTTTGATCATGATTGTAGAGAGGGCATTTGCGGAATGTGTTCGCTATATATTAATGGTGAAGCACACGGACCAGACAGAAAAGTTACAACTTGTCAATTGCACATGCGTAAATTTAAAGATGGTGACACAATTACAATTGAACCATGGAGAGCTAACGCTTTTCCTGTATTAAAAGACTTAGTTGTCGATCGATCTTCTTTTGATAGAATACAACAAGCTGGAGGATTTATTTCTGTTAATACTTCAGGAAATACTCAAGACGCAAATGCAATACCTATTAGCAAAATTGACGCAGATAACGCAATGGATGCTGCAACGTGTATTGGTTGTGGAGCTTGTGTAGCAACTTGTAAAAATGCTTCGGCAATGCTTTTTGTTTCGGCAAAAGTTGCTCAATTCTCTTTATTACCTCAAGGAAAGGTTGAAAGAAAAGAGAGGGTATTAAATATGGTTCATCAAATGGACTTAGAAGGGTTTGGAAACTGTACTAATACTGGAGCTTGTGAAGTTGAATGTCCAAAAGGAATTTCTCTTGAAAACATAGCAATCATGAACACGGAATATCTTAAGGCTTCAATATCAAAGAAAGCATAGAACTAACATATAGATTATATTTCAAAGCTGTCATTTTCTAAAATGACAGCTTTTTTTTTATAAAAAATTGGCCTTTTGAATTAGAACAATTCTAAATAATAACGTATTTTTACTATAAATTTAATTGCGATTTGAATACTTACATTATAAATACTATAATAATACTTTCAATCTTTATAGGTTCATTGACAAACTTATATGGACAGCTCCCTGATTCACAAAACAATAAAGCTAGTCTACGAAATGCTTATTATGGTGGAGTTCAAATTCACACCAGCGGATGGGGCGCGACTTTTACTTATTCAAAATTCAAAACTTTCACCACAAAAAAAACACTATCCATAGAACTCGTCTCTATGAGGCATGGAAAAGAATTTAAAAGAACATCTACTAATGATGAAAGAGCGAAAGGGTATTTTTATGGCAAATTAAATAACCTAAGTCTTTTGCGTTTAAATGGCGGAAGAAAAAAAATCATCTATGAAAAGCTAAGAAAACAAGGCCTTCAAATATCTTTGAATACCAAATATGGAATTACATTAGGCATTTTAAAGCCAGTTTACTTAGAAGTACTTAAGCTAAATGGAAATCAAGAAATAAAAGTTGTAACAGAAAAATATAATCCTGAGATACATCACATTAATAATATATACGGACGTTCATCTAACCTCACTGGAATATCTGAGCTATCAATAGTTCCTGGAGGAAATCTAAAAGGAAGTTTTATATTTGAATTTGCAAATGAAAGAGAGAAAATAAAAAGTTTAGAACTTGGAATAGGTTTAGATGTGTTTTATAAGCGACTGCCTTTAATGAGCAACATTAAAAACAACTTCTTATACCCTTCTGTATTTTTAAATTTCCAATTTGGAAAAAAAACACTTTAAGACATTAAAATAATGGAGTCTACAGTAAAAATAAAAAAACCAAAATGGTTGAGAGTTAAACTACCAACTGGTAAAGAATATAAGAAAGTAAGAGAGTTAGTTTCTGAACACAAGCTACATACTATTTGCGAAAGTGGGAACTGTCCTAACATGGGAGAATGCTGGGGAGAAGGAACAGCAACATTCATGATTCTTGGAAACATCTGTACCCGTTCATGCGGGTTTTGTGCAGTAAAGACAGGCAAACCATTAGCGGCTGACTTATTAGAACCAAAAAGAGTTGCTCAATCAGTAAAGTTAATGGAAGTTAAACATGCTGTAATTACTTCTGTTGACAGGGACGATCTTGAAGATGGAGGATCAATGATCTGGGTTAATACCGTTAACGAGATAAGAAATGCCTCAAAAGAAACAACATTAGAAACCTTAATCCCTGATTTTGGAGGTAAGTGGGAAAATTTACAACGAATTATTGATGTTGCCCCAGAGGTTGTGTCACATAACCTAGAAACCGTAAGGAGACTAACAAAAGAGGTTAGGATTCAAGCAAAATACAATAGAAGTTTAGAAGTTTTAAGGAGATTAAAACAAGGAGGGATGAGAACTAAATCTGGTTTAATGTTAGGTTTAGGCGAAACAGAAGAAGAAGTTATAGAAACAATGGAAGACTTAAGGAGCGTAGAAGTAGATGTCTTAACATTAGGACAATACCTACAACCAACTCCAAAACATCTACCAGTAGCTAATTTTATTACTCCAGAAAAATTTCAAGAATATAAGGAAATTGGGCTTAAAATGGGGTACCGATTCGTAGAAAGCTCACCCTTAGTTAGATCATCATATCATGCTGAACGCCATATATTTGATTTATAATGAAAACCTTTACTACAGTCAAAATGACCACTTACTAATAATACAATGAAAAAAAAATAACAATTCACTAACTTTAATTAAGATATTTTGTAGTTTTGAACCCTAAGGGCACTATTACTTTAACCATCAATAGAATATGAAAAATACTAAATTAATATTAGGAACATTGGCTTTGTCAGCAATTACTGTTGGTACAATCTTGTTTTCTTCTTCAAAAAATACATTAAGCAATTATGAAACTAAGGAACTTTCTTTAAACCAAGAAGATTCTGAAAGCTGGAATTTAGCTGCTGAATATTATAATAAATTGCGTAGAAATGTTAATACTGGTCAGATTGAAGATGCAGATTACATTGAAGCTCTTCAGCATGTAAAAAACATGCAAGTAAGTAAAACAACTGCCTTCTCTTTTGTTGATGAAGGACCAGATAATGTAGGAGGTAGAACGAGAGCTATTAGCGTCCACCCTGATAATGATGATTACATTATAGCAGGAGGAATTACAGGTGGCCTTTTTAAAAGTATGAACGGCGCAGACAACTGGAGTAGAGTTCAAGGTTGGGATGATGCAACGGAAGTACTTTCAATTTCGTCAACTGCAATAACAAACAATGGTACCATATATGTTGCAACTGGTGGAGCAGAATTTGAAGGAGGTTTAGCAAATGAAAACTCTGGTAGCCAAGATGGAGATGGATTATGGTATTCAACTGATAACGGAGCTACTTTTATTCAAGTCGATGGAACAGAAGGTGAAGATTTAACTAAAGTTACTGCAGACCCATCGAAAAGTGATGTAGTATACATCACTGGAACTTCTTTTGGAATAAAAAAAATGGTAAACAAAGGAGCTTTACAAACATTAACAGGAACATCTTTAAGTGCAGGAACATCAACTCAAGATGTAAAAGTTTCACCTGATGGAAATGTCATTATAATTACATCTAGTGGTACAATCTGGTCTTCTCAAGATGCAGGTGCTACAATAACTAAAGTTACAGGATCAAGTTCTTCGACTTTAATTTCTGGTGGTTCATCAAGAAATGAAAGTGGTATTTCTTATGAAAAGAACTCAAGTGGAAAATGGAACTGTTATGTTGCTAGAGCTCTTTCAAGTGGAAGAATTGGAGGTGTTTGGCTTTCTGAAGACAATGGATTAAACTGGACACAAATTGCAGAACGATATGTTGATGGAAATGGTGGTGTTTCATGGGACCCTGTATCAACACAGGGTAATTATAACTTAGTGATAGACGCTGTAAAAGGATTCCCAAATCAATGTGTATTAGGCGGATTAAATGTTTACAAATGGACAAAAAGTCCTAACTCATCACCTGCTTCGGGGACTTGGGAATCACTTTCAAATTGGGCGCTGCCAAAAGGTAGTCAAAATTACGTTCATGCTGACATTCACCGATTTACTTGGAATTCTAAAGATCAATTAATCATTGGTTCTGATGGTGGAGTTCAGATTTCTAGAGACTCAACCTTAACTTCATTTTATGACGCTAATAGAGGATTTAATATTACTCAATTTTATGGAATTTCTTATGGACCAGATGGTGCTGTAATTGGAGGAACGCAAGATAACGGGACTCAATATAATGACCATTCAGGTTTTTACAGTTGGTTAGAACATGCCCAAGTTAATGGAGGTGATGGGTTTGAATCTGAAATATCATATCTAAATGAAGATGCTTTTATTGCTTCCATATATTTCTCAGGAATAACAAGGTTTAATGGAGTTGGAAATGGAAGTTCTGTCAGTAACATTCCAACAAATGGAGCTGGACTTGGAAATATAGGAGGAGTTTCTTCTGGAACTTTCTACACACCATTAAGGTTGTTTGAAGATAATAATGATACTAACACTCAAGATTCTATAGAATATATCGCAAAAGAATCTAGGTATACTGGAGAAACGGTAAACTACACAAGTCTTACTTTTGAGTTACCTTTGGAGTATACAATTACTCAGGATATAATTGTAGATTATGACACCATATTCATAACAGCAGATACAGTAACAGCAACTTTTGATACTTTATATCCTGGAGACACCTTATTAAAAGATGGTGTAGCAAGAGATACTATAATGCTTCCAGACTATAAGCAATCATTATTTACAACTCATACAGATCTAGGAATTTATATAACAAGAGACATGATGAGATTCTCTTCCCCTATGGAATGGTGGCAAATCAACCCTGTTGGTTATCAAGCTCACTCATTTGAGTTTTCTAAAGATGGTAATTGTCTTTGGATTGGGACGTATGGTGGAATTGTATACAGAGTTATGGGATTAGATAGTGCTTATAGTTTTGAACAAGCAGATTATTCGTATAGAGATAGTGCAAGCTATAAACTCGATATTTCATCAATCAATCCAGGAGGTTCTGGTATTGTTACTGATATTTCAGTAGATAAAGACAACCCAGATAAAGTAGTAGTCGTAAGAGGAGGAACAGGATCTAATCATGTCTACTACACTACAAACGGTACATCTGCATCACCAACCTGGACATCAATTGATGGAAGTGGAACAAATAGCTTACCTAATGCTCCTGTGTTTGGCGTAGAAATAATAGCAAATGCTTCGACCAATGAAACAGTTATTGTGGGAACTGAATACGGAGCCTTTGTTACTGAAAATATTAATGGAAACTCTACTGACTGGACTCCAATAAATAATGAAATAGGTTTAGTACCTGTATTTGATGTAAGGCAACAATGGAGAGCAAGAAATCAAGGAGTTGTTAATCCTTATGCAATCTATTTAGGAACACACGGAAGAGGTATCTGGAGATCTGATAATGTTCTCTCAACTGATGAACCAATTGTTGAAATTGAGGAAAAAGAATTAAATAATGTTGTTGTTTATCCAAATCCAATGCAAACAGAAGGCAAAATTGGTTTTCAAATAAACTCTAATTCAGATGTTAATATTAACATTTATGATCTTCAAGGTAAAATAGTTAATAAAATGAATAGAACACACTTAGCTAAAGGAAAACATGTTATTCCTTTTGATGTTCAATCTTTACCATCAGGTACTTATATTGTAACATTAGAAACTAAATCTAGTTCTGAAGTAACCAAATTCATTAAGTTTTAGATTGAACAGAATATATTGAACAAAAAAAGCCTTAACAATTTTGTTAAGGCTTTTTTTGTTTATTTTTGTCTAATGATTTTGCCTTTTATACAGAAGGATAATAAAACTTAATTAAAAATGAATAAAACACGAATAGCAATAAATGGTTTTGGGAGAATAGGTAGAGTGTTGACAAGAGCAATACTTGAAAACCCTTCAATAGAATTAGTCGCTATAAATGATTTAGCAGATGCAAATATGTTAGGTCATTTATTAAAATATGACTCTATTCATAGACAGTTCCCCGGTGAGATTGAAATAGAAGAAAATAAACTGATCATAAATGGGAATAAAGTTGTTGTAACACAGGAGCGTAGTCCAGAAAACTTACCATGGAAAGAGCTTAACATTGATATTGTAGTTGAATGTACTGGAATCTTTAGAACAGCTGAAACAGCTGGCAAACATATTACAGCTGGAGCTAAGAAGGTAATCATATCTGCCCCAGCTAAAAGCGAAGACATTTTATCAATTGTTATAGGTATAAACGATTCCATTCTTTCTGAAAATGATAAAATTGTTAGTAATGCATCTTGTACAACAAACTGTGCTGCACCAATGGTTAAAATTATTGATGATCTTTGTGAAATAGAAAGTAGCTTCTTAACAACGATTCACTCCTACACAGGAGATCAAAGGTTATTGGATGCCCCTCACAGTGACTATAGGAGAGCAAGAGCTGCCGCAGAGTCAATAATACCAACCTCAACAGGAGCTGCAATTGCAGTAGCTAAGATTTTACCTCATTTAAAAGGAAAAATTAATGGATCAGCTGTCAGAGTTCCTTGCCCAGATGGGTCACTAACAGACATCACTTTCCTTGTGAAAAATCCCCTAAGTAAATTGGAGATAAACAAAGCGTTTAAATTGGCTTCGGAAAACGACCTAAAAGGAGTTTTAGAGTATACAGAAGAACCTTTAGTATCTTGTGATATTATTGGAAATACTCATTCATGTATAATTGATGGATTATTGACAGAAGTAAATGGAAACCTTGTAAAAGTTGTTGCTTGGTACGATAATGAAACAGGTTACTCTAATCGATTAGCGGACTTAATTGAGTTAATGGGTGGTAAATAAATGAAATATTTTAAAACAAAAAAAGGCTTACTTCAAATGAAGTAAGCCTTTTTTGTTTCTTTTAAACTAATATTAGTTTGATGCTAAATAATCAGCAACTCCTTCGTGTGTTGTTGTTAATCCTTTTTTACCTTGATTCCAATTAGCAGGACAAGCCTCACCATTTTCCTCAACAAACTGTAAAGCATCTACCATTCTTAAAGCCTCATCAACATTTCTACCTAGCGGTAAATCATTTACTAATTGATGTTTAACAACACCGTCTTTGTCAATCAAAAACAAACCTCTATATGCAATCAATTCACCTTCAGCAATCATTTCTCCTTCTTCATTCCAATCTAAATCACCAGCTAAAACATCATAATTCATAGAGATTGTTTTATTAGTATCAGCTACTAAAGGATAAGTAACACCTTGAATCCCCCCTTTATTTTTAGCTAACTGTAACCAACCCCAATGCGATTGTTCTGTGTCTGTAGAAACTGCAATAACTTCAACATTTCTCTTTTTAAAATCTTCTAATTTTTCTTGAAAAGCGAACAACTCAGTTGGGCAAACAAAAGTAAAATCTTTTGGATAAAAGAATAACATTACATATTTACCTTTAAACTGCTCAAGTGTGAAATTTTCAACAATATCATTTCCATTAATAACTGCTTGTGCAGAAAAAGCTGGCGCCTTTTTTCCTACTAATACTCCCATTTTTAATTTATTTAGTAATTATTTATAAGTTAATATTTTCAATACAAAAGTAAGTTTAAAAATTCAATCCGATATAAAAATTATATTCATAATTTTCTTAAACATTGTTAAATACAAGAACCAAAAAGTTGAATAAAGCATTTAAAAAGAAAAATTCTTTGCAACTAAATAATAGCTAATAGATTCATAAGCTATTGCTTGAAAAAACCTTTGAAAATACCTACATTAGCAGGAATATTTAAAGACCTTAAAATTAATTTTAATCATATCTATATAAAATGGCATCAAAAATTATTTACACTAAAACAGATGAAGCTCCAGCGTTAGCAACACAATCTTTACTACCGATAATAAGAGCATTTACAAAGCATGGCAATATTGAGGTCGAACTTAAAGACATCTCATTAGCTGGTCGAATTATTTCTACTTTCCCTGAGTTTTTAAATTCGCAGCAACGCATTACTGACGATCTTGAAGAGCTTGGGAAACTAGTTAAATCACCTGAAGCAAACATAATAAAGCTACCTAACATTAGTGCTTCTGTTCCTCAATTGAAAACAGCAATAAAAGAGCTACAAAATACTGGTTATAACTTACCTGATTATCCAGACTCTCCATCTAACGAAGAGGAAGAAAAAATAAGAGATAAATATAACAAATTAAAAGGTAGTGCTGTAAATCCCATTTTAAGAGAAGGTAACTCAGACAGAAGAGCGCCAAAAGCAGTTAAACAATATGTAAAACAGCACCCTCATTCTATGGGAGAATGGAGTAAAGATTCTAAAACTCATGTATCAACAATGGAGTCTGGAGATTTTTTTGCTAATGAAAAGTCTGTTACGATTAAAAAAGCTACTTCAGTAAAAATAGAGCTATTGAAAAATAATGGATCTACTATTCTATTAAAAGACAAACTTGCTTTATTAGATGGAGAGGTCATAGACGCTACCATAATGAGTAAAAAGGCTTTGATCAGCTTTTTAACCAAGGAGATTAAAGACGCTAAGGAAAAAGGAGTCTTATTCTCTTTACATATGAAAGCAACAATGATGAAGGTTTCTGATCCTATAATTTTTGGCCATGCTGTTTCTGTTTTTTTTAAGGATGTATTTGACAAACATGGAGAACTATTAAAGCAACTAGAGGTTGATGTAAAAAACGGTTTTGGAAGCCTATTATCTAAAATTGAAAGTTTACCAGCTGATAAAAAAGCTGAGATAGAAGCTGATATTCAAAAGTGTTATACAAATGGTCCTAGCTTAGCAATGGTAGACTCTGATAAAGGCATTACTAATTTAAACGTCCCTAGCGATGTTATTATCGATGCTTCTATGCCTGCAATGATTCGTACTTCGGGACAGATGTGGAATGCAGAAGGAAAACAACAAGATACAAAGGCGGTAATTCCAGACAGTAGTTATGCGGGTATTTATACCGAAACTATTAATTTTTGTAAAGAAAATGGAGCTTTTGATCCTACTACTATGGGTACGGTTCCTAATGTTGGACTTATGGCTCAAAAAGCTGAAGAATATGGTTCGCACGATAAAACATTTGAAATTCCTTCAGCTGGAACTGTTAAAGTTACGGATAGCGATGGTGTTTTATTAATGGAACATTTAGTAGAAGAAGGAGATATTTGGAGAATGTGCCAAGTTAAGGATGCTCCTATTCAAGACTGGATAAAACTAGCAGTAAGTAGAGCTAAAGCAATGAATGTTCCTACTATTTTCTGGTTAGATGAAGAAAGAGCTCACGATGCTCAATTAATTAAAAAGATTAATAAATACTTACCTAAGTTCGATACTGTAGGTTTAGATATTCAAATTCTTTCTCCTGTAAAAGCAACTCGATATACGTTAGAAAGAATAATAAAAGGAGAAGATACTATCTCTGTTACTGGAAATGTATTAAGAGATTTCCTAACAGATTTATTTCCAATTTTAGAATTGGGCACTAGTGCTAAAATGTTATCAATTGTACCTCTAATGAATGGGGGGGGATTATTTGAAACAGGTGCTGGTGGTTCAGCTCCTAAGCATGTTCAACAATTCATAAAAGAAGGCCACCTAAGATGGGACTCTTTAGGTGAGTTTTTAGCACTAGCTGTTTCATTAGAGTTTTTAGGAGAAAAACAAAATAACCTAAAGGCTACTGTTTTAGCAAAAGCCTTAGATAATGCTACGATCACTTTACTTAGTAATGGTAAGTCCCCATCTAGAAAAGTTAAGGAACTTGACAATAAAGGTAGTCACTTTTATTTAGCTAAATACTGGTCTGAGGAGCTAAGTAGACAAGAGAAAGACAATGACTTAAAATTAATTTTTAACCCTATTGCTGAATCATTTAACACAAATGAAGATAAAATACTATCGGAATTGAATGACGCTGAAGGTCGCCGAGTAGATATTGGGGGTTATTATTTTAGTAACGAGAAATTAGTGTCAAATGCAATGAGACCTAGCAAAACATTAAATTTAGTTATTGAATCTATTTAATTAAATGGCTGCATTCAAGGTTCTAACGCAACAAACCGTTGCTATTTAATTAAGATACTAAGCTACATTTTTTAATTCAAAATTCATCATTTCTGTAGGAGTTTTATATCCAATAATTTTTCTTGGTCTATTGTTTAATTTTTCTTG
>JAGXIB010000179.1 GCA_024635865.1 Flavobacteriales bacterium | reverse complement strand
CTTATGCCAAGTCATTAGGCTCAGGAATGCCAATAGCAGCAGTTTTAGGGAAAGCTGAAATTATGGACGCTGCTGGACCTAGTACAATAGGAGGGACATACATTGGTAATCCAGTATGTTGTGCCGCAGCATTAGCAACCATTCAGCTAATGAAAGATTTAAAACTCAATGAAAGAGCTATAAGCATAGGAAAGACCATAACTGATCATTTTGATGAACTTAAAAAGCAGCATTCAGAAATTGGAGATGTAAGAGGGTTAGGAGCAATGGTAGGAATAGAGTTTGTTAAAAACTCAGACCCAAGTCAGCCTGATGGAGATATTTGTCGGAGTATTCTTGAGGGGTGTTCGGAGCAAGGATTGATAATTATAACCGCAGGAACCTATAAAAACGTTATTCGAATATTATCTCCATTGATAATTACAGACGGACAACTAAAAAGAGGGCTGGAGATTTTAACGAGTGAAATTAATAAAGCAATAAAAAATAAAAAAGAAGTATGAAACCATTTGCAATAGCAGGAATACAGATGAAGGTTTCGGCAGTCGTGCCGAATATAGAGATGATGAAGTTGAAGCTGGAGATTACTATGAACCTTTACCCTTGGGTAGAAATGGTAGTGTTTAGTGAATTGTGTGCTTATGGACCATTAATTCATAATGCAGATTTTCTTCCAGGTTATTTTGAAAAAGAAATGCAAGCAGCTGCTAAAAAGCATAAGATTTGGCTCGTTTCAGGTTCTATTTTTGAAAAGAGAGAAGATAAAATTTACAATACAGCTTCTGTGTTTAATCCCCAAGGAGAGGTGGTGGAACGTTACAGTAAAATGTTTCCGTTTTACCCTTATGAAGAAGGGGTAACACCAGGAAGTGGATTTTGTGTTTTTGATGTCCCAGGAGTTTGTCGATTTGGAATCTCTATTTGTTATGATATGTGGTTTCCAGAAACAGTAAGAACTTTAACTGTGATGGGAGCAGAAGTCATCCTTCACCCAACTATGACTGGAACAATAGATAGAGACATCGAACTCTCTATTGTTAGAGCAATGGCAGCGGTAAACCAATGCTATTTCTTTGATGTCAATGGGCTGGATACTGGAGGAAGCGGACGTTCGATAGTTTGTGGGCCAGATGGTCGTGTACTATACCAAGCGGGAGAAACAGAAGAAATATTTCCTTTGGAGTTAAACATACAAAGAGTTCATAGAAGTAGAGAGTTAGGTGTTTTACGTCTAGGTCAACCACTAAAGAGCTTTAGAGATCATATGGATTTATTTGATGTTTACCAGAAAGGAAAAGAGCATCCTTATCTAGATTCTCTTGGGCCACTTTTAAAGCCTAATCGAATAGATAAACTAGCAGAACTAAAAATACAAGAGAATAATCTCGCATTAAAAAACACTCCTATTGCCTATAAAGGCGATGGGAAAATTTAAAATTTTTAAAAAACTATGGGTTCCACTATCGGAAAAAATAAGAAAAAAGACAACAAACTAAAAGATTTTGTAAGTTGGTTCGAAATACCAGCTGTAAATTTTAACCAAGCTGTAGCTTTCTACAATCACATTTATGGGATTGAAATGAAAACAATCGCTTATGGAGAAAACACTATTGCTTTCTTTCCTTCCAATGGAGGAATAGGAGGCTCGATAGTCTCTAATTCAAGTTCGGTGCCAAGTGATACGGGTCCTTTACTCTACTTAAATGGAGGAGAAGACCTTAATACTATACTTGAAAAAATTCCAGTTGCAGGCGGAAGGATTATAATGCCTAAAACATTTATTGATAAAGATTCTGGTTATTTTGCCGTTTTTATCGACTCTGAAGGAAACAAACTTGCTTTACACTCCAAAAAATAAATATGACGATCAAAAAACAACTTAGTGCACCTTATTACAACATTGCTCAGCTAAGAGTAAACTACTGGAAGGATCTAAAAAACCTTACTACAGAGTTAGCAAGATGCCGTAAGGGGTCTGCTAATGAAAAGACACATATTAAGTTAGTTCACGATGTTTTAAAATTGTTAGATGGAGTTGAACATTATTTTGCCTTTCCAGGTATAAAAAAAATAGAGCAGTTCAATAGTTCTCTTTCTAATCATGAGCACACTTCTCTTGCCAACCAAGTTGCCGAAACAAGTCTGCAACTGATTAGCGAAAACTTCAGAAGACATCCTGGCTTTTTAGAGGAAGGCTATGACATGGATTCAATTGAAGATAGAGAAAAGAAAGATGGTCCTAAAAAAAACTATTTTGAAGTTCTTTTTGTAGAAGACATGTCTGAGCAAGATGAAGTTGCTCTTAAAACTAAAGTAAATGATTTACGGGATCCTGAAAATCAATTTACTTACGGTATTGTTGTTCAACGATCTTTTCAAGAGGCCTTAATTACGTTACTTTGTAATTATAATATACAAGCTGTTGTAGTTCGGTATGCTCCCCCTTTTCATTCAAAAAAAGGAATAGCTAATCAAATAAAACCTTATGTGCAAAATGTGTTAAAGTTGGATTTGGGTTCAAAAAATAACGCTGAATTAGGACCTATATTTGGGGCCCTAACCAAGCAATTTCGTCCCGAAATAGATGCTTACTATATAACAAATACAGCTCTTGTTGATTTAAAAGACGGTACTTTAAAGTCTTTTAGCCGAATTTTTTACCGAAGAGAAGATTTACAAGAAGTACATTTAAGCATCATAAGGGGAGTTGTAGAGCGTTATGAAACACCTTTCTTTTCGGCTTTAGTAGAGTATAGTAGAAAGCCTACTGGTGTGTTTCATGCTATGCCTATTTCAAGAGGAAATTCCGTGTTTAAATCCAAGTGGATACAAGATTTTAGTGATTTTTATGGAAGAAACATGTTTCTAGCTGAAACCTCTGCAACTTCTGGAGGGCTAGACTCCTTACTTCAACCAACTGGGCCTCTTAAGAAAGCTCAGGAAATGGCCCAAGTTGCCTATGGATCTCAAAGTACTTATTTTGTGACCAATGGAACCTCCACAGCCAATAAAATAGTGATGCAGGCACTAGTTGAACCTGGAGATGTTGTTTTAATTGATAGAGATTGTCATAAATCTCACCATTATGGGTTGGTACTTGCTGGAGCTTTTCCAGTCTATTTAGATTCTTATCCCATCGAAAAATACTCTATGTATGGAGCAGTACCATTAGAACAAATTAAACAAAAGCTACTTAAACTAAAAGACCTAGGGAGGTTAGACAAAGTTAAAATGTTGTTACTTACCAATTGTACTTTTGATGGTCTTGTTTACAACGTGGAAAAAATAATACAAGAAGTGCTTGCTATAAAGCCAGATATGGTCTTTTTATGGGATGAAGCATGGTTTGCATTTGCTGGATTTACCTATACTTATAAACAACGTACAGGGATGTTTACCGCTCGAAAACTTTATAATAAGTATAAGAGTAAAAAGTATAAACTGAAATATCAAGAACACATTAAGTCCTTAGCTAAGGGAGAAGAAGCATCTTTGCCTGATCCTGAAAAAGTTAAGATTAGAGTCTACTCAACACAAAGTACTCACAAGACGTTGAGTAGTTTTCGCCAAGGGTCTATGATACATATTTGGGATGAGGACTTCCGTAGAAAGAGCGAGAGTACTTTTTTAGAGGCGTATATGACTCATACATCTACTTCTCCAAATTACCAAATGTTAGCCTCGCTCGATGTAGGGAGAAGACAAGTACAGTTTGAAGGTTTCGAGCTTGTTGAAAAAAGCATTGAATTAGCAATGGTATTACGTGCTAAAATAAATGACAACAAACAATTGAGTAAATACTTTGATGTGTTGACGGTGCATGATTTTATTCCAGACAAACATCGAGAAACAGGGTTGGCCGAATATTATGATCGAAAAGATGGTTGGAACAGAATGGAGACGGCATGGGAGAAAGATGAATTTGTTTTGGATCCCACTAAAATAACCCTGCATATTGGTCGTGCAGGTGTAGATGGAGACACGTTTAAGAATAAATATTTAATGGATAAGTTTAATATTCAAATTAACAAAACCTCTAGAAACTCTGTGCTGTTTATGACTAATATAGGGACTACTCGAGGGAGCGTTACTTATCTAATTAACGCATTGTTGACAATTGCGGATGAACTCGATGAAGAATTTAAGGCTTTAAACGATAGGGAAAAAGAAATAAAGCAAGCTCGAATTCATTCATTAACTAAAGATGTACCTCCATTACCTGATTTTAGTTATTTTCATTTCTCATTTCAGGCATTACCAGGTGTGCCTGGCGGAAACTTAAGAGAAGCTTATTTTCTAGCATATGATGAGAATAACTATGAATACTTTCCATTGAAAGATTGTCTTCCAGTTATGGAAGAAGGTAAAGTATTGGTGGCTTCTTCCTTTGTTACTCCTTATCCTCCAGGGTTTCCCGTTTTGGTTCCAGGACAAGTAGTAAGTAAAGAAATAATACAATTTATGTTGGCGCTAGATGTTTCTGAAATACACGGGTATAGAGCCGACCTAGGTTTGAGAGTATTTAAAGAAAGTGTTCTTAACAGACAAAAAACCATCACCTCAATAGGAGCGATGAATCATAAAAAATAATTAATCTATTAATCATTACAAAAGAAAAACTATGACTAAGAAAATTACAAAGAAAAAAACGTTAGCAAAGCCAAAACTTAAAAATGTAGCGGATATCCGTAGGTATTTTTATAAAAATGAAGTTCCAATTTATTTTATTAGTGCCACTAATTTCAATATGCTAGGAGCTGATGAGTGGATAAAAGGGTTCAAATTTATTACTTATATAGAAAGTTTTGACGGACTCCACCCAAATGTGTTTTCCCCAAAAGAAGAGATTCCTCATGATGAATTTGAAAGTATTGAGGACATCAACAACTATTTATTGCAACACCCAGAGGTGCAAGATTACTTAAAAACACGTGCAACTGGTAAAAAATCAGGGAAAGCAATGTTTTTAATGTTTGATGAACAAACAGAAAAGCTAGCAAAAAAGCAAGGGTTAGAAGTCATGTTCCCTTCGGCTAAGATGAGAAACTTTATGGACAATAAAGTAAACACAAATAGAATTGCTGAGAAAGCAGGAGTAGCTTGTGTTCCTTATGTACTGTCAGCTGTTAAAGATTATGAGCATATGGGGAAAGTATCTAAACATTTAGGGGCCGATTTAGTAGTTCAAACTCCTTATGGTGATTCTGGACATACAACTTTTTTTATTACTGACGAAGAAAGCTTTAAAAAGCATGAAGACGAAATAGTAAAAGAAAAAGAAGTAAAAATTATGAAGAGAATTAATTGCAAAGGTTCTGCAATTGAGGCTTGTGTAACTAGACATGGAACGGTTGTCGCACCTTTAATGACAGAGTTGGTTGGTTTTAAAGAGTTAACACCTTATAAAGGTGGTTGGTGTGGTAACGAAATATACCCTGATGCTTTTTCTCCAACGTTGAGAAAGAAAGCAAGAAAGTATACTCAGTTATTCGGAGATCAGCTAAGAAAAGAAGGTTATAAAGGTTATTTTGAATTAGATTTTTTAATTGATCAGGATAACGGAGAAATTTATTTAGGAGAGTTGAACCCACGTGTAACTGGAGCAAGTTCAATTACTAATCATGCAGTGTTTGCATTAGCAGATGCGCCTTTATTTATCTTTCACATCTTAGAATGGATGAATGTAGATTATGATTTAAGTGTGAAAGCCTTAAACGAAAGATGGGCAAAGCAAGAAAATATTGATAGCTGGAGTCAAATAATTGTTAAGCATACGAAAGATACAGTAGAATATGTAAATGAAGCTCCAAATTCAGGAATATGGAAAATGTATGATACGGGGCATATCCAGTTTGATAGAATGGACACACATAGAAGAGCTGTGGAAAAGGAAAATGAGGCTTTCTTTATGCGAATCACTAGAAAAGGAGATTATGTATACGAGGGTGCAGATATGGGAATCTTGGTAACTAGAGGAAGAATGATGACAGATGATTTCAAATTAAATGAAAGATCTAAAAAATGGATTGCAGCAATTCATTCACAATACTCTATGACGTTAATTGAAGACAAAGCGGTAACGCCAGAACTTTTAGGAGGATTGACAAAATAAAGTTAATTCGTTAGAAAATGAATAACTAGTTTAATTATTCGCTAGCTTTTATAGTTTGTAAAAGTTAGCTTTAAGCTATGATATAGAATACCTTTTATATAGGGTGTTCTATATCATAGTAATTATTATAAGATATAAAATATGAAACTTCAATTTGATTCTATTTCCGAACTTGGAGAACCAGGATCAGAATTTTTAAAACTATTTAATTTATACTGGCCAGCCTACAAAGAGTGGCTAAACTCTAATGAAACAACACCTCTAACAAACCTAAAGACTTCAAAGGCTGCTTTGAAAAAGTATATGCCAGAAATGATGCCTATTTATGAACATAGTTGTAAGTTAGTTAATGCAGGTGATTTGGCAGCACGGTTTTTAACAGGATTTCAACCTCCTGCCCATATTTCTGGGTGTTCTCAAGCTGTATTAGTAGGGGAAGATGTGCAATTAGTCCGTAATTACGACTATCATCCTGATCTGATAGAGGGTGCATTACTATTAAGTTCTTGGAACGGGAAAAAAGTGATTGCTACGAGTGATTGCCTGTTGGGTGCATTAGACGGGATGAACGAAGATGGCTTGGCCATTTCTATTACTTTTGGAGGGCGAAAAGTGGTTGGTGAAGGTTTTGGAATCCCATTTATTGTTCGTTATGTGTTAGAGTTCTGTTCTACCGTAGAAAGTGCGGTTAAAGCATTGGTTAGAATACCTTCTCATATGTCCTACAATGTTACTGTTGTTGATAAAACAGGTGCTTTTAAAACGGTTTTTTTGTCCCCAGATAAAGCTCCTGTGGTTAATGATGATGCTTATACCACAAACCATCAAGAAAGTATAGACTGGCATGCAAATGCTGCTTTTAATAAAACGTTAGAAAGAGCATCATTCTTAAAAGAATTATTAGCTAAAGAAGGGTTGAATGCAAAGACACTTGTAAAGACTTTCTTGCAAAAACCACTTTATAACACCATGTTTAGTGAAGGTTTTGGGACTTTATATACCGCTGTTTACAAGCCTAAAGAAGGGGTGGTTCAGTTCCTATGGCCACATGGTAGTATAACACAGTCTTTCGATAAATTTATTGAGCAAAGTAATTTAATTGAATATGATATAATAAATACAGAGGTAATGGAAGGTGATGTGTCTGAGAAGACAATAGCTAAAATGGCTCCAAAAAAAATAGTTTCTTTTGAAACATCAAAGGACAAAAAGAATAAGCCTAAAAAGACAAAAGGGATAAAAAAAAATATTCCGAGTAGAGGGTCTTTTGAAAGTCTGGGTAAGTTACTTTACAAATAAAGGTAGAGAAAATTGGAAAAAAGAGAGAAACTAAAAAGAATTTTTACAAATTATTTTCAGGTTTAAAACCAAATTAATTATTTAACATGGAATTTAAAAGCATTAACCCTTATAACGGAGAGCAAGTTGGACAATACAAGACTCTTAGCGAAGTTGAGTTAAGTGAAAAACTGAACAAATCAAAAAGTACATTTAAATCTTGGCGAAAAACTCCTCTTGTAGAAAGAGCAGGGCTTATGATTAAAGCAGGGCAAGTGCTTCGAGATAATATTGAAGAGTATGCAAAAATGATTACTCTAGAAATGGGAAAGCCCATAAGTGAGTCTAGGAGTGAAATTAATAAATGCGCTTGGGTTTGTGACTACTATGCAGAAAATGCTAGTGTATTTCTTCAAGATGAAGTTATTGAAACTGATGCTACTAAAAGTTTTGTCCGTCATGAACCTATTGGTGCAGTACTAGCTATAATGCCTTGGAACTTTCCGTTTTGGCAAGTATTTAGATATGCTGCACCTACATTAATTGCTGGAAATACAGGCTTATTAAAACACGCTTCAAATGTTTTTGGGTGTGCTAAACAAATTGAAGAAGTTTTTACTAAAGCAGGTTTTCCTGAAGGAGTTTTTCAGAACTTGATAGTTCATCACGATGTAACAGAAAAAATTATTGCTCATGATGCTGTGCAGGCAGTTACGCTTACAGGCAGCGAAGCGGCTGGTTCTGCAGTGGCAGCTATTGCAGGAAAGTACATTAAGAAAACAGTGTTAGAGTTAGGAGGAAATAATGCTTTTATCGTTTGGGAAGATGCAGATATTGATAAAGCTGTTCAAACGGCAGTCATGGCTCGCATGTTAAACTGTGGACAAAGTTGTATTGCTGCAAAACGGTTTATTTTACTAGAAGGAATCTACGATGAGTTTGTTAGTAAATTTACCGATGCGGTTAGTAAAATGGTGCCTAATGATCCATTGCTGGAAGAGACTCAAGTAGGCCCTCTAGCTCGTTTAGACTTAGCAGATCAACTCCAAAGTCAAGTTAGAAAATCTATAGCTCAAGGAGCAAAACTACTGCTTGGAGGAAATCAGACAGGCTGTTATCATGCGCCAACTATTTTAGGAGATGTAACTTCAGATATGCCAGCGTTTAAAGAGGAAACCTTTGGACCGTTGGCTGCAATGATCAGAGCTGAGAATATAGCAGAGGCGTTTCGCCTTTCTGAAGACTCTAAATATGGTTTAGGAGTAACGATATGTACGACGGATATAGAAAAAGTACTTGCGATGACTTCCGAGATTAGTGATGGCGCTTTCTTTATTAATGAGTTAGTAAAGTCTGACCCTCGATTACCATTTGGCGGGACAAAGTATTCAGGGTATGGTCGTGAATTAGCTAAAGACGGTATAATGGAATTTGTAAATCGAAAAACAATATATGTAAAGTGAAATTAGTTATTTAAGTTGGGGGATTTATTTTTTAAATAGTTAATACCCTTTCAAAAGGAAAACCTAATAGCCTAAAGAAAATAATATTTAGGGCTTTTTATTTTAGCACAATAGGTATATTTGTACCTTAAAAAAAAAGACAGTGGAAAGAAAAGTACGTTTAAGATTTGCGCCAAGTCCAACAGGACCATTGCATATTGGAGGAGTTAGAACAGCATTATATAACTACCTATTTGCTAAAAAGCACGGAGGAGATTTTCTATTACGTATAGAAGATACAGACCAAAACCGTTTAGTTCCTTGGGCAGAACAGTATTTATTAGACTCATTAAAGTGGTGTGGGATTTTACCCAACGAAGGACAAGGAGTTGGAGGAGATTTTGGCCCATACAAACAGTCAGAACGTAAAGAAGCTGGTCTATATAAAGAATACGCATATCAGTTGGTTAACGATGGTTATGCTTATTATGCTTTTGATTCTTCAGAAGAATTGACTGCAATGCGAGATTTAGCTAAGGATGCTAAAATGGCCAATTGGCAATACAATGCTATTACACGTGGATCGATGAAGAACTCTATTAGTTTATCTGCCGATGAAGTAGAGAAAAGAATAGCTAATGGAGATCCTTATACGTTACGTTTAAAAATACCGAGAAACGAAGAAATTCGCTTTCACGATGAAATTAGAGGTTGGGTGATTGTAAACACTGCAAACATGGACGATAAGGTTATCTATAAATCTGATGGAATGCCAACTTATCACTTAGCCAACATTGTCGATGATCATTTAATGCAGATTACACACGTGATTAGAGGAGAAGAATGGTTGCCTTCTGCACCACTTCATGTTTTAATGTATCGTTATTTAGGTTGGGAAGACACAATGCCTAAGCTTGCACATTTACCTTTGATATTAAAACCTAACGGACATGGTAAATTGAGCAAGAGAGATGGTGATGAAGGAGGTTTTCCTGTTTTTCCATTAGAATGGCACGACCCTACTTCAGGAGCGATTTCTTCTGGGTATAGAGAGAATGGTTATTTGCCGGAAGCATTTATAAATATGTTAGCTTTTTTAGGTTGGAACCCTGGTACACCTCAAGAATTATTTACATTAGAAGAATTAACCTCTGCTTTTAGCTTAGAAAGAGTAGGAAAGAGTGGGTCTAAGTTTGACCCAGACAAAACTAAATGGTTTCAACAACAGTATTTAAGAGGAAAGTCCAATGCTGAATTAGCAGAACTATTAACACCTATTTTAGAAGAAGAGAAAATAGATGTTTGTAAAGAATATGTTGAGCAGGTTTGCGAACTAATGAAAGAAAGAGCAACCTTCGTTCAAGACATGCTGGAAGAAGGACGTTATTTCTTTGAAGATATTTCAGAATATGACGCAAAAACAGTTCAGAAAAAATGGAAAGATGACACTTCTAATATTATGCGTGAATTATTGATAGAATTAAAATCTATTGAAGAATTTACCACTGAGAATATAGAAACTAAATTTCAAGCATATTTAGATAAGAACGAATACGGTTTTGGAAAAGTAGGTCCAGGGTTTAGATTACTTGTTACTGGAAAAGGAATGGGACCATCTATGTTTCACATCTGTTCTGTTTTAGGAAAAGACTATGTTATTCCAAGAATGGAAGAAGGAATTGAAAAAGTCGAAGCTTTAAAGGCTGCTTCTGTTTAGTCTTTAATCATGAACATAATTCAAGTACATGGAATAAGAACTTATAGTTTTCATGGTTGTTTGCCAGAAGAAACTAAAATTGGAGGCGATTTCGAAATAGACGTAGATCTTTGGGTAGATTTTAAAGAAGCTGCTGTTAATGATGATTTAACAAAAACGATAAATTATTGTGTTGTTAATGAAGCAGTAGAAAAAGAAATGGCTATTAGAGCCGATTTAATAGAAACTGTTGCTTATAAGATTGTTAATCGATTAAAATCTTCTTATTCTCAAATAGAAAAATTGAGAGTTCAAATAAGAAAAATAAACCCTCCCTTAGATGGAGATGTTAAATTTGTATCTGTAATTGTAGAAGAGTAAATATTTTATATTATATTTGCAACCCAATTATAAGGTCTCTTGGCCGAGTGGCTAGGCAGTAGTCTGCAAAACTATCTACGCCGGTTCGAATCCGGCAGAGACCTCTAAGACCTCTTAACTATCAATTAGTTAAGAGGTTTTTTATTTTTTTACACCACGTTTTACACCGCATTTATAAAAGTATTTATTGTTTGAGGCTATATTTTGTAACTGTTTATACTTTTCTGCTTTACTTACCTGTTCCGTTAGTTTTAAATACCTTTTTGTTGGCTTTCTTGCATAAGTCTTTTTAAAGCTCGTTTTATAAACTTGCCAGTAAAGCCAAATAACAGGAAGTGTTTGATCGTTGTTACTGACTAAAAATACACTATATTTGGTGTAATTATTAACACTAATATTCTAGATATGAAAAAAGTATTTTTTGGTTTGTTTTTAATAAGTGCAGGAACAGCATTTAGTCAAAGTAAACCTTCAACAGTGAAGACCACTCATGACAAAAACAAAGCAGTTGCAGCAAAAGGAAAAGTAGAAGCTAGAGCTTTGGTTACTAAGCCTGCTAGTGCTAGTAGTAATAGTCAAATTGACAAAAAGAATACAAGTGTCGGAGTACAACCTGCTAAAAAGGTTGAGCCTAAAAATAATAATGCTTCTGCAGTAAAAAAAGCTAAAACAGGTAGCGCTATTCCTAAATAGAATTACCAGGAACTAATTCATTAAACAGTAAAGAATTATACTTAAAGTTTAATTCTTTACTGTTTTACTTAGCTTAAGATTCAAAAGTCGATGGTTTAGAGTTATTTGAGATTAGTAAGATTATAACAAGTACTTTTTCGTAAACCGGTCCAAATTTATTTCTTTTTCTATTGACTCCCCATCCATTAGGTATTGAGTTAGTCTATTGGCATAAAAAGGAGCAAATTGTACCCCTTTGCTTCCTAAGCCATTAAAAACATGAATGTTTTTATAATTAGGGTGCGTTCCTAAAATAGGTTTCCTATCCATTGTTGTTGGCCGTATTCCTACCCATTGTTCTATAACTTCAACGTTATTGTTACTAATGTTTGAGAATTTATCTAAAAGTTCTTCTTTAGCTTCTTCGGTTGTTTCATAGCTCTTGTCTTTCCAGTCATAGGTTGCGCCTAAAATATACTCTTCATCTTTCAGTGGTAAAACAAAGCAGTTTTTACTTAAAGAGTAGTTAGGAAGTCCTTTTACTTTTATTTTAAGAATTTCTCCTTTTGTTGAGTTTTCAGGGATATAATTTAGGAAAGGGTTATTAATGTATTGATGCCCTTCACAAAAAATAATTCCTCTAGCTTTTATATTTCCGTATTTAATAAAATCATTAGAATGATCTATTTTAGAATAATCAACTTTCTCCTGTATTAATCGATTTTCCTGTATCAGCCTTTTTTTTACGGCTTCAAGAAAAGCAGGAAGATGTAATCGATAAGACCAATTTACTTTTCCTACACCAAAGTTGTTTTTTAGCGTGTAAGTTGACAAGTCTTTTTTAAAGTCTAGTAGCACTTTATTAAATGGAGGAGTAGATTGTTTCGCAAACCAATTGTTTTGCTCTTCGATAGATCCAAATATCCTCAAGAAAGTTAAACCCTCAAAAAAGGAGCTGTCTAGTTCTTTTTCTTTCTGTTGATAGTAGTTGATAGAGTGTTTAGATAATAATTCAGCATTCCAGCTTAAAATAGTTCTCTTGAAAGACATGGGGTGTACTAAACCTGCAGCAATTTTAGAAGAAGACCTAAAATGGTTATTGTCAATAACTTTAATGTCTTGTCCTTCTTTTAGGAGTTCTAGCGCTAAAACAGAACCAGCTATTCCTTGACCAACTATGATATAATTTAACATGTAGATTTTAATTAGTTTGGTTAGAATCTATTTTATATAAAATCAATAAATTGTCTGAGTATTGGTCATAATAATAGTCAGTAACTAATTGTTCAACTAGTTTTGGAGAGCTCTGCATTATAAACTCTTTTTTCACTTGGTTTAAGATACTATTACAGTCTTGATGTAATCTTGTTTCTATTTTTCGATAAACTAAAAAGTAATCTTCGTTTTTGTTAAATTTTATATTGCTTAAATCACAAAATGAATCTATTGGATCTAGAATAATATTGGGAGTTAAATAAAACCTGGCTATTGCTCCAAATGTGTTAAAAGGGCAAGCATAAGGTGTGGATATAATATGAATTGGTTTGTTAGAATAATTATTGTAGAGATATTTTGAGACTTTATATCTACCGTTTGCATCTTCATTTTTTTTAATAACAATAAAAAGAATAAATAGATTAAGAAGAGTAAACACAAAAATAGTTGCAGGTTTTAAAATCTTAATTTTTGTAGGAAGAAAATTGACAATATAACTAAAAGAAAAAGTTATTAAAATAGGGGTGAAATATGCCAAAGGAAATAGAAACCTAAATTCTTTATGGTCAACAATGTTGTGACCAATAACAAATGGAATAATTAGCCATAAATATACTGACTTATAGTTTTTTAAACTAAAAATAATAAATGAAACTATTATAACCCACCCAACCAATGGAGTATCTCTAACCGCTAAATAATAATAATCTGATGATTGTACTCCGAAATCGGCAGCTTTATGTTCAATAATATTTGCATAAAAGTAATTCCAAAAAGAAAGAGTTAAAGATTCATAGAACCAAAAGTCAATGATTATTCCAATTATTAAAGCTAATATTCCGCCTGTTATTAAAAAGAGAATTTCAGAAAATTTTATCTTATTAACACAAATTAACCACAAAAAAAAACCACAAATTAAGAACAGCATTTGAAATCGAAACAAGAAACTAAGCCCCAATATTATACCTGTCGTTAAATAAGTGAATTTATTAGAAGTTAGTTCATTCTTTATATTTTTTAAATAAAAACTAAGGGCGTATAAGCATATAATTCCTCCCCAAGTTTCAGATGAAAACCTTGAACTTATTAAGGGGATAAACCAGAGAGAAATGAATAGTGTTTTATAAAGCAGTTTGTTTTTTTTAACTAACTCATCTGAAACAGATACAAAATCATTGATTATAATTGCAGATAGAATGGCAGTAAACAACTTTAATATAAAAAGTTGTGTATACGGACTCGTAATTCCGATAAACGAACTTGTTTTTAAGAAAAAATAAGCAATTAATGGTTGTATTCCAGATCTCATTTTCTCAACATATTCCCATGTTAAGTGTTGAGGGTCACTAAAGCCTACTTTAGCCCCAGCAAATTCAAGTATTTGAAAATGTTCATCAGCATGATAATAACCTAGGTTGAAGTAAGCTATTATAGAATAGACAGAAGCTAATAAAGTAAGAAAAAAATACTTTTCCAGAAAAGGGTTTTTTCTTTTAATTTGTTCAATCATTTCAAGTTTAACTAATGTCTCTAAAAGCGATAATAACACCAAAGACGACTAGTATACAGCCCACAATAACACCAATACTGTGTAGCATTTTAGGAGTTAATTTATTTTTTAACTTACTCGCGAAATAAATTTTAAGTACATCGATTCCAAACATAGTCGCTAACGTTGCAATAAAATAGTAAACTAATAAGTGCTCTGGAATATGTAGTTCATCAGTTGCGGTTGTACAAGCGGCAATCCAATAAACTAAAACACCTGGATTGATGGCGTTTAAGCCAATGCCCTTTAAAATATAAGTTAAGTAGGTTCTTTTCTTAAAAATAATAGTGTCCATTTCAGAAGGAGTATCTAAAGACTCTATGTCAATATCGATACTGTCGATTTTCTGAGGGGTTTGTTTTTTAAGAATAGAAAGAATACCCATGAAGATGAAAACTCCTGCAGCGACGTATTTTATGTAGCTGTTTTCATGTAAACTCTCTAAGATTTTTTGTGCGAAAAAATAGGCTGCTATTAAATAAAGAATATCACTTAAGAGCACTCCTAAATCTATGAAAAGAGCAGGTTTTACTCCTTTTTTTATACTTGTTTCTAAAAGTATAAAAAACACCGGACCTATTAAAAAGCTTAATAGAATTCCAAATAAAACACCATATAATAATATTGTAGCCAAACTAAAATTTTATTTTGTTAGTCTCGTAAATATACAAATTATTTAAAGACTTTTTATTACAGAATTCTAACCTCAGTCCTTCTGTTTTTCGCTTTGTTTTCTGAACTGTCGTTTGGAACCATTGGTTGGGTTTCCCCGTAACCTTTATAAGAAAGCCTACTTTTGTCTATTCCATTTTCAACAAGCCAGTTAACAACAGCCTTGGCTCTATTTTCTGATAAAACTTGATTTTTATCATCATCTCCATCGCTATCTGTATGTCCTCCTAATTCAATTTTTATAGAAGGGTTGTTAATTAGAAAAGAATTTAGTTTTTCTAATTCAGTAATAGATTCAGGTTTTAACTTAAATTTACTAACGTCAAAAAAGATGTTTTCTAAAACAAAAGTGCCTATTTTTGAAATAGGCTTCATCGGAACATTAATTAAAAATCCATCTTTATTTTTAGCTAATTTTTCTAAAGAATAGTTTTTAGAGAAAAAGAAGTAACCATCATGTTCAGCAATTAAAGCAAAGTCTTTGTTTTTTGGTAAGGCAACCATAAAATCTCCACTTTTACTATTTGCGATTGCAGCTTTAAATATCTTGCCTGTTTTTAAGTCAATTAGTTGGAATTTAGCAGCTAACGGCTCTTTAGTTTCTTCATCATATACCAACCCTTTCATGAAAGTTGTTTCTATAGGTTGATATTGTTTGGGTAAATTAAAAGAGTATAAATCTAAATCACCATAGCCTCCTTCTCTGTCGGAAGCAAATAAAGCAACTTCTCCTCCAGAAGAAACTAACAAGCTATTTTCATCTTTATGGGTGTTGATAGGAGATCCTAAGTTAATTGCTTTTCCCCATCTCCCTGTTGCGTCCATTCTGCTCATGTATAAATCCTGGCCTCCCATCCCTGGGTGTCCATCTGAGGAAAAATAGAGTGTTTGACCGTCTGGGTGTATTTGAACAGATTCTTCTCTCCCTGGAGTATTTATATTTGCACCCAATTTTTTAGGAGTAGACCAAGTCCCGTTAGGAAGAATTTCTGTGACATAGATATCTTGATTTTTTGGATCTCTTCTTTCTCTACTTTTAACCAATCCTCTTATGAAATAAAGTGTTTTTCCGTCAGATGAAAAACAAGGTTGAGTTTCCCAATGTCCAGAATTAATGGTTTTCCCCATATTTACTGGTGTAGTCCATTCTTTTCCTATTCTCTCACTGACAAATAAGTCGCAACTTCCATAGCCTTCTCTTCCTTTTCCATACTCTCTATTTGGACCTGTTGCACAACCAACCATAATAATGTATTTTCCGTCAGCAGATAGAGTCGGAGCTCCTTCGTTAGCAACGGTATTTATATTTGAGCTTACTGGTGTAGCTAATTCCCAAATACTTTCACTCTTTTTCGTAGTGATGAATATGTCCTCTTGTTTTTGATAAAAATCAACCCTATTATCATCTATTGTTCTTGTAAATAACAAGGTGCTATCATCTGCGGTTAAAGAGGGGAAGTACTCAGGGTTTCTAGTATTAATTTGAGTTCCCATGTTTATTGGTTCATAAGGGAACGGATGTTTTTTAGCTTCTATTCCAAATTTAGAGTTTTGAATGTATTTATGGCAAGCATTTACAAAAGTTGGGTTTGGGTTTCTTACTAATAAATATTTGTTAGCATAACCAATACATTTTTCATATTCACCTTGTGCCATTAGCATAGAAGATAGATAAAAGTATTCTGATTGAGAAAAAGCACTTGTTTTTTGAAGCATTTCTTCCTTGTAAGCTATGGCTTTTGTTAAGTCCCCTCTTTCTACATAGACATTAGATAATAAGCTGTAAGCTTCTGAAAATTCAGGGTCTTTGTCTATTGCTTTCAATAACTCCGTTTCGGCACAATCTAATGATCGCTGACCAGTTTTAGGATTCATTTCGTTAAAACAAGCCCTTCCTGACTCATAAAGCTTTATTGCTTTCTTGCTCGAACTACTGTATCTACCAGGCTGAGCAACAGAGCAGGAAGAGATTAAAGATAAAAGCGAAATAAGTAAAACGTAGGTTTTATGATTCATAATGTTGGTTTAAGGTACGTTAATGAATTTATGAGTCTGTAAAGAAAGGGTCCATTTGGGGTTTTCTTTAATGTAGTCTAAGATAATTGGCAGCATTTTTTCATGCTTACTCCATTCTGGTTGCAAATAAAGTTTACAATTTTTATTTAATTTAGAGGCGTGTTCTTCAGCCCATAATAAATCATGTTTATTAAACACGATTACTTTTAACTCGTCAGCTTTAGAATAGATCCCCTCATGAGGACTTTTAAATTTTTTTGGGGAAAAACAAATCCAGTCTAGTGTTCCAGATAGTTCATATACTCCAGATGTTTCAATTGCTAGAAAACAATTCATTTTTTTTAAAGCCGCAGTAAGTAAATCTAGATTGTACATAGCGGGTTCTCCTCCGGTAATCACTACAAATTCTGATTTTGCATTAGAGACAAAAGAAGTTATTTCATCAATAGATAGTACTTTATGCTCATTAGCATTCCAACTTTCTTTCACATCACACCAGCTGCAACCAACATCGCAACCTGCAATCCGAATGAAATATGCTGGTTTGCCACTAAAGTAGCCTTCTCCTTGAACAGAATAAAACTGCTCCATTATAGGTAATTGATTCAACTCCACTTTATTTTTTTTTCTCTTTTTTAGATTTTTTCTTCTTCCTCTTCTTCTTTGCGTTTTCTTCAGCTGCATCTGCTTGTCGCTTAGATAGCATTTGATTTAGTTCGGCTTGTTTTTCTTCATCTACAGCTCCTCCAAATCGGTCATATTCAACTACGATTAATTCTTCTCCTTTGTCGAAAAGAACCTCAGCTTGCTTTTGTCCTTCATCTAAAAAATATTGCCATAACCCATCTTTTTCTCCTCCTGAATGATCTCCCGTTTGACTTAATTGACCATTAGAGTGAAAATACTCCCACTTTCCTGAGGGTTGCCCCATGTTATATTTTTTTGAATAAGAGATTTGTCCATCTTTATAATAGTAAAAAGACTCTCCGTCAACTATTCCATTTTTGTACTCTTTTTTTGTTTTTATTAAACTATCTTCACCTAAGTGAAAAGTCATATAGTCGCCATCAAGTTCACCACTTTTATAGACAATATATTTTTTAATTTTACCTGTTTTATCATAGTAGCTGCACTCACCATCTAACAAGTCGTTTTTGTAATTTAATACCTTTTTTTTACTGCCGTCTTTTTCCCCCCTTTTTTTATTACTGTCCCCTTTTTCCCCTTTTTTTTCTCCCCCCTTTTTCCTCTTTCTTTGTTT
>JAGXIB010000178.1 GCA_024635865.1 Flavobacteriales bacterium | reverse complement strand
TGAAGTTATATTTAACGACAACTGGAAATGGGAATTGTAATCCAGAAGTGGACAGTGTGTTAATTACTATAGTACCAACACCTACTGTAACTGCTGGAGCAGATCAATCAGTTTGTTATAACAACCCTAGCGTAAATTTAAGCGGTGTTGTTACCATTGCAACTGGAGGCGTATGGAGTGGAGGGTCAGGGAGTTTCACTCCTTCAACTACAGATTTAAATGCTGTTTATGTGCCCTCACTAGCAGAGCGTAATGCAGGAACAGTGACATTAACCTTAACTACAACTGGTAATGGTAATTGTATTCCAGTAAATGATAATATGACCATAGCTATTACGCCTGCTCCAACTGCAAACGCAAATATAGATCAGTCAATTTGTTCGAATAATTCTGCAATTAGTTTAAATGGCTCTGTAACTATAGCTACAGGAGGCCAATGGAGTGGTGGACTAGGAACGTTTACTCCAAATAATAACACTTTAAATGCAACTTACAATCCAACGAGTAGTGAAATAAACTCAGGAAGTTTAAACTTAGTTTTAACCACAACAGGGAATGCTAACTGTGTTTCAGAAAATGACAACATGAATGTTACATTTACTGCTTCACCAACTGTAGATGCAGGAACACCTCAAACAGTTTGTAGTACAACACCAGCAGCAACATTAAGTGGAACAGTAACTATTGCTGGCGGAGGAACCTGGTCAGGAGGAGCAGGGTCTTATAGTCCGAATAATACGAGTTTAAATACTACTTATACGCCAAATGCTGCAGAAATAACAGCTGGATCAGTGAAGTTATATTTAACGACAACTGGAAATGGGAATTGTAATCCAGAAGTGGACAGTGTGTTAATTACTATAGTACCAACTCCTACTGTAACTGCTGGAGCAGATCAATCAGTTTGTTATAACAACCCTAGCGTAAACTTAAGCGGTGTTGTTACCATTGCAACTGGAGGCGTATGGAGTGGAGGATCAGGGAGTTTCACTCCTTCAACAACAGATTTAAATGCTGTCTATCAACCTTCATTATCTGAATTAAATGCAGGGAGTGTAACCTTAACTTTAACATCAACAGGAAACGGGAGTTGTATTCCTGTTTCGGATAACATGACCATTAATATAACTGCTTCACCTACAGCTAATGCAAATGTTGACCAAACAATTTGTTCAAATAACTCAGCAATCACTTTAAATGGTTCAGTTACTGTTGCAACTGGCGGACAATGGAGTGGAGGTTTGGGAACGTTTACCCCAAATAGCAACACCCTAAATGCGACATACAACCCAACGAATACTGAAATAAACTCAGGAAACTTAAATTTAGTATTAACAACAACAGGTAACGCTAACTGTGTTTCCGTAAATGACGATATGGATGTGGTTTTCACCACTGGTCCTACAGTTGATGCAGGAACACCTCAAACAGTTTGTAGCACAACTCCAACAGCTACATTAGTAGGTTCAGTTACTGTTTCTGGTGGTGGACAATGGAGTGGTGGAACAGGGAGTTATTCTCCTAGTGCAAATACTTTAAACACTTCTTATACTCCAAGTCCTGCAGAAATAACAGCTGGATCAGTAAAATTATACTTAACAACAACGGGGAATGGGAATTGCTTACCAGAAATTGACAGTGTATTAATTACTATAGTGCCAACACCTACTGTAACTGCTGGAGCAGATCAAACGGTATGCTCTAATAATTCTAGTGTAAGTTTAAGTGGTATTGTAACTATTGCATCCGGAGGTATTTGGAGTGGAGGATCAGGAAGTTTTACTCCTTCAACAACAGATTTGAACGCTGTTTATCAGCCTTCAGCGTCTGAATTAACAGCTGGAAGTGTAACCTTAACTTTAACGTCAACAGGAAACGGAAGTTGTATTCCTGTTTCAGATAACATGATCATTAGTATAACCGCACCGCCGACAGCTAATGCTAGTAGTAACCAGACGATTTGTT
The DNA here is from genome assembly GCA_024635865.1 of Flavobacteriales bacterium. Classification (GTDB taxonomy): domain Bacteria; phylum Bacteroidota; class Bacteroidia; order Flavobacteriales_D; family Parvicellaceae; genus S010-51. The sequence goes on along the minus strand of JAGXIB010000178.1, from coordinate 14,334 downwards.
CGAACAACTCTGTTATAAACTTAAATGGATCTGTTACGGTTGCAACCGGCGGACAATGGAGTGGTGGTTTAGGAACTTTTGCTCCTAATGCAAATACTTTAAATGCTTCTTATCAACCAACAATTACGGAAATCGCTTCCGGGAATTTAAACTTAGTTTTAACAACAACAGGGAATGGAAGTTGTCTTTCGGTAAATGATAACATGGATATTACCTTTACTCCTGGCCCAACAGTAGATGCTGGGTTAGCTCAAACAGTTTGTTCTAGTAATTCTTCAACAGCCTTATCAGGAAGTGTAACGATAGCTTCGGGAGGAGTATGGAGTGGAGGAACAGGTAGTTATAGTCCAAATGCCGCCTCATTAACAGCAACTTATACGCCTAGTGCAGCTGAAGTTTTAGCAGGCTCAGTAAAACTATATTTAACTACAACTGGTAATGGAAATTGTTTACCAGAACGAGACAGTGTGTTGATTACTATTTCTGCTGCTCCAATAGTGAGTGCAGGTCCTAATTTAACTTCTTGTCAAAATAATGCAGCTGTTAATTTAGCCGGTTCAGTAACTAATGCCACAGGAGGATTATGGTCTGGTGGTGGAGGAAACTATGTTTCTTCAAATACTGATTTGAATGCAGTTTACACCCCTTCGAATGCAGAAGTGTTAGCAGGAACAGTTACGTTAACCTTAGCTTCTACAGGGAATACTAGTTGTCCAGCAGTCTCTGATAACGTTTCTATCTCTATTATTCCGGCACCAACTGCAGATGCAGGTTTAGCTCAGTCGTTATGTGCGAATAATGCAAATGCGTCATTATTTGGATCTGTTACAGGAGCTAGTGGAGGACAGTGGTCAGGAGGTTTAGGGTCATTTTCTCCTAGCCCTAATGCTTTAAATGCTACTTATACCCCTTCAAATACTGAATTGATTAATGGAAGTGTTACCTTAACTCTAACAACAACTGGAGTAGGAAGCTGTAATGCTGTAACTGACAATATTTTAATTAGTTTTACTACTGCACCAAATGCAGATGCAGGGATAGACATTACTTCTTGTGAAAACAATCCACAAGTTACCTTAAATGGAAGTGTTACAGTAGCGTCTGGAGGACAGTGGGCGTTGGGTACAGGAACCTTTAGTCCTTCGAATACAGCTTTAAATGGAACTTATACTCCTTCTACTGCTGAAATCACTGCTGGAAGCGTTATGCTAATTCTCCAAACAACAGGAAATGGAAATTGTAACATGGAAAGCGATAGTGTGATTATTAATATAAACGCCTCTCCAGTCGTTGCAGCAGGGGTTGATCAAACGATATGTGTTAATAATCTAAATGTAACGTTATCTGGATCTGTATCAGGGATAACCAATACAGGTACATGGACAACAAATGGATCAGGGTTTTTCGTTCCAAATGCAAATGCCTTAAATGCAAGTTACGTTCCGAGTTCAGCAGATTCTACTGTTGGAAGTGTTCAGTTGAATTTAACTTCTACAAATAATAATGCTTGTTTACCAGTTGCTGACAGCATGTTAGTTACTATACTTCCCGCTGGGATTTCAAATGCTGGACCAGATGTAACTGTTTGTGCAAACAACTCAACGGTTAGCTTATCAGGAAGTGTAAGCGGTGGTGCAACAACAGGAGTATGGTCAACAAACGGAACAGGTGTTTTTACACCAAATACTAACACATTAAATGCTAATTATATTCCTAGTCCTGCAGATGCTTCATTAGGAAATGTAACGTTAACATTAACTGCTAATAGTTGTGATGCAGATACGGATAACTTACAGGTTACGATTACTCCTGCTCCAGTAGTCTTTGCAGGGAACGACATTACTGTATGTGCAAATAGTTTAACGATACCACTTAATGGAAGTGTTTCTGGTGGAGCAACAACAGGAGTTTGGACCACAACTGGAACAGGGGTGTTTAGCCCTAATAGTACAACTTTAAATGCAAGTTATATTGCTAGTTCTCAAGATTCTGTTAACCAGACAATCACTTTAGTATTGAACTCTACAAATGTCGGGCTGTGTGCTCCTGAAGTTGACACGGTACTTATTAATATTTTCCAAACAGGAACTGCTAATGCAGGTAGTGATGTTTCTTTATGTGAAAACAATGGAAATGTTCAGTTAACTGGAATAATTGGTGGAGGAGCAACTACAGGACAATGGAATTCTAGTGGATCTGGTTTATTTACTCCAGGAGTAAATGACATGAATGCAACTTATATTCCTAGTGCAGCTGATTTAATTTTAGGTACAGTAAACATTAGTTTGTCAGCAACAAATAGTTGTAACAATGCCTCTGATGTTATTGGAGTTGTCTTTACGCCTAAACCAGAAGTAAATGCAGGAAATGATACTTCAATTTGCGGGTCTAATGCAGTAATTTCATTAAGTGGAAGTGTTTCTGGTGCGGTGTCAGGAGAATGGTCAACAAGCGGAACAGGTATTTTCAGCCCAAACATTCAAGACTTAAATGCTGTTTATTCAGCAAGTAGCCAAGATATAACAAATGGGGGAGTATGGATATACCTTACTTCAATTGGAAATGGAGATTGTAATGCTGTTGTTGACTCTATGCAACTTTCAGTTACTACAGGAATTAATGTAAGCGCTGGTGTAGATCAATCGGTTTGTTCTACTTCTTCTTTTTCTCTAATTCAAGGAACCGTTTCTAATGGAACGAGTACTGGAATATGGAGCACATTAGGTTCAGGAACTTTTGTTCCAAGTGCAACTTCATTAACAACCGAATATCATTTTGGCGCTGGAGATTTAATCAATGGAAGTGTTGATTTAGTTTTAACTTCAACCAACAATGGTTCTTGTGTTGCAGAAACAGATACTATGACCATTACTTTTGGAACGACTGCCTTTGCCTCAGCTGGGAATGACTTCTTTATGTGTAATTCAGGTATGAATACAGGGCCACTGAATGGAACTGTTTCTGGAGGAGCATCAAGTGGGATATGGTCTACATTAGGATCTGGATCATTTACCCCTAATCCAACAGATTTAAATGCAATTTATAACCCAAGTGCAACAGATTTAGCAAATGGATCTTTTAGATTAGTCTTAACAACCACTAATAATGGTACTTGTTCGGCAGGAAGGGACACCGTTTTAGTTAATGTTGAACCAGATCCAATAGCAAATGCTGGGTCAAATATACAAGCTTGTAAAACGACAGATTCAGTACAACTTTCAGGATTGGTTACAAATGTTCCTTCAGGTCAATGGACAACAAGCGGAACAGGTAGTTTTTTCCCTAATGATGTTGATCTAGGAGCAATTTATTTACCAAGTAATTCAGATCAGTCTTCAGGCTCTGTAACTATTTACTTAACAACAATTGGAACTTTTGTTTGTAGTGAGAAAATGGATTCATTGACAATTGAATTTACTGATCCTCTATCAATTGATTTTGCAAATTCTGAAGCTTGTGCTAATAACTTCATTAATTTTTATGATAGTACGATTGTTAATGCAGGGTTTATTTCTGAATGGAATTGGGATTTTGGAGATGGAGAAACTTCTCAGTCACCTAACCCAGTTCATTTATATACAAACTCAGGAGCTTATGATGTTCAGTTAGAAGTTTTCTCTAATTTAGGTTGTGAATATTCATTAATACAAACAGTTCTTATTCAAGGTGCACCAACTGCTGACTTTAGCATATCTGATAATCCTGTGATTGTAGGTCAGGAAGTCTTTAATACAGACTTATCTTCTGGAGGCGTTACTTGGTTTTGGTCATTTGGAGATGGCTTTGGAACATCTGTAGACCCTAATCCAAGTTATATTTACACTGAAGAAGGTTCATATAATATAATTCAAAGGGTAACTAATGCATTTGGATGTTCAGACACAGCTTTAATAGTCATTACGGTTTTACCGGAAGAAGAGCCATATTACCCTCCAGTTGTTCCATCCGGGTTTTCACCTAATGGAGATGGAGAAAATGATGTTCTTTATGTTAGAGGAGGACCATTTGAGTCTGTAATTTTGAGAGTTTATAACAATTGGGGGAATTTAATTTTTGAATCCAATGATGTAAATGTAGGTTGGGATGGAACTCACAAAGGGAAGGACCAACCGAAAGGAGATTACGTTTACAGTGCAATCGTTATAGGTTCGGATGGTAAAGAGTATAAGAAGAAAGGAAGTATTTCAATCATTAGATAGCAAAATAGAACTTAAACTTTAATAGAGATGAAAAATAATATTAAATATATATCCATAGTTTTTTCTTTGTTCTTTATAGTTCAAAGCTTGAAAGCTCAAGATTATCACTATACTAATTTTGATGAGATAGAGCTGATGTTAAACCCCGCATTAACAGGAACGTTTAATGATGCTAAATATAGAGCTGCTGCACAATTTAGAAACCAGTGGAGGTCTGTTGCAAGTAAACCTTTTACTACGTTTTCATTGGCATATGACATGCCAATAAACGAAAGATGGGGAGTTGGAGCTTATTTAACTAATTATGACGGAGCAAAAGTTTATAATGCTTTTAATTTTGTTGTTTCTGGTGCGTATAAGATCATCGACCCAACGAAAGATGAACACTCGTTAACGACTGGAATGCAAATCGGTGTCATCTATAAAAACACAAATAATTTGGACTTATTATTCGATAACCAATATAGTTCTGGAACATTCAATGCTGAAATTCCAAGTGCTGAGACTTTTGTTCGATTTAATAAAACGATGCCAGAGTTTAACTATGGGATTTATTATGAGTATACTGATGACAGTAAAAGATATCACCCATACGCAGGAGTAAGTATTTTTCATATAACTTCTCCAAAAGAGTCTATTCTTGTGGAATCAACAGATTCGAAGTTGCCTAGAAGGTTTGCTTTTAATGGGGGAAGTAAGTTTAATATTACTAAGCAGTTTGATTTAAACGCTAAAGCACTTTACATGATGCAAGGTACAGCTAGAGAGTTAGTGCTAGGATTCCTTGCTAACTATCGATTACAAGGACAAAATATTGGTTCTTATAGTATGAAAGAGCAAAGTTTACAGTTCTTTTTCGGAGGAAATTATAGACATCAAGACGCCATAGGTATTATACTAGGGTTACAGTATGACGTTCTAAGATATAAAGTAAGTTATGACATAACGACATCAACTTTAAATTCTGTAAATAATGGTAGAGGAGCAATTGAGTTTTCGATGGTTTTCCAACCTAATAACGGATATATAAAAAGAAGTCGTAAGAAATTTTAATAAGCACAACAAGGTCACCTTTTCCTTGTTGTTATGGCGATCTAAATCTCTTTAACTAATTGATCCCAATCTTTTATCTAAAGAGTTCTTAGAATTACCTTAGGATGCTTTTCTATAAGTTGCTTAAGAGTACTTCTTCTTAAAATCAATAACCCCTTTATCTGAAAGAATTATTAGATTTAAGTTAAGTTTTTAATTAGAATAGCTAAACTTAAGTTTAATACGTTTCCTTTTTAATCTCAAGAGAACTAATTCTAATTTATCATTTATTTTCTGGATAACTTGTGTCAATAGCTTTATCTATACACCTTTTAAGAGTTGCAATTACTCTTTTTAATTTATAAGAGTTCCATTTTGCCTCTATTAATAACAAAAAAAAAGAGTGTATAAAATACACTCTTTTTTATCTTAAGTTAAAAAGACTTGATTAAGCTTTTTTCATTGAAATAGATACTTTAGCTCCTTCAACTAATTTTTTCACATCAAACATTGAAGGAATTTGCTCCATTAATTCTGGACGTTCAGCTTTTACTTGTTCTAATAAAGATTCTCCAGTAAAACCAATCTTTACTTCATTAGCAGAAGATTCAAGAATGTCTAAATTCGCATTGAATTTTTCTCCATCAATTTCACCATTTAGGTTTAAAACATTACCGTTTTGTTTCCAGTTGAACTCCTGAGTCTCGTCAGCGTGATCAGCATGTTTTAATTTTGCAACACCACCTTCTAATAACTCTAAAGTGATTTTATCAAGCTCTTTTTGTGCTTTTTCTGATTTTGCTTCTATTTTTGCTTCTTCTACTCCTTTTTTCATTTCTTCAGGAAACCCAGCTCCTAAAACTAAATCTAAGCTAGAAGGGTCTATTTTCCAAGTACCTTGAATACTTTTAGATCCACACGAAGACATTAATAATACAAGTGCAATTAAGACACTAGAAATAATAACTTTTTTCATACAATAGTTTGTTTTTTAATGGTTTGTATATTTTTTTACAAGTATAGCGTTATCTTTATTTAAAATGATTGTTTTCATTTACTTTTTTTAATAAAAATTATTTTTTTCTATTCATTCATAATGAATAATCTTGTATGCTATAATTACGAGCTTAATAATACAGTTGCATTCTATTTTCATTTTTACAGCTCTTTTTTTATCAAGTTTTTTCGTCGTATATTGCATCTATGTTTCGATTATTACTTCCTTTTTTATTTGTTTCTACTTTTTGTTTTAGTCAAGAACAGAAGGGAGGCTATAAGTTTATCGAAAATAAAAACCAATGGCATTCTAACGTTGAGTATAAAGCAGATGTTCAGGGTGGCTATTTCTACCTTGAAAATGATGGGTTTCTTTTTGACTTGATAGATGTTAAGAAAGCTGATCAGTTTATTCAGTCGCATTATGACAAATCAATTAAAAGAGATTTTAAAACATTAGACTGGCATGCTTACAAAGTTCAATTTGAGAATTCTAACCCTAATGTAGTTTTAATTGGAAGTGATGAAACACCAGAGTATTATAATTATTTTTTAGGAAACGATGAGTCTAATTGGGTTGGAGAAGTAAAAGGCTTTCATACAGTTACTTACGAAGAAGTTTATGATGGCATTAATACTCGAGTTTATACTAAACTATTTGATTTAAAGTATGACTTCATTATAAAAAAAGGAGCTGATCCAAGTCAAATTATATTAAATTATAAAGGGGCAGATAAAGTAGAAATAAGAAACAAACGGCTACACATTTATACTTCTGTAAATCATGTAGTAGAAGACAAACCTTTTGCTTATCAAATTATTAATGAAAAGCTAGTTGAAGTGCCTTGTCAGTATCAATTAGATGGGAGCACGTTAACTTTTGGCTTTCCCGAAGGATATAATACCGAATATGAATTAGTGATTGATCCAACACTAAAATTCTCTACTTATTCAGGGTCGTTTTCAAATAATTTTGGTTATTCAGCAACTTTCGATTCTAAAGGCTTTTTATATTCAGGAAGCTCTGCTTTTGGAAATCAATATCCAACAACGTTAGGAGCATACAATACTACTTTTAGTGGTGGGATTGTAGATATAGCAATTTCTAAATTTGATACCACTGGCACAACTTTAATTTATTCAACATACTTAGGCGGGAGTAGTGATGAGTTGCCTCATAGTTTAATAGTAAACAGTTTGGATGAGTTATTTATTCTAGGAACAACAAGTTCATCAAACTTTCCAACAACAATAGGCTGTTATGACCCAACTTTTAATGGCGGGACTGGTAATAACCTTCAAAATGGTTTAGGTGTTAACTATGTTAATGGTTCAGATTTAATTATTTCACACTTAAGTGCTAATGGGGCAACCTTATTAGGTTCTACTTATTTGGGAGGAAGCCAAAACGATGGTTTAAACTCTACTTCTCCAAACCCTTTTTTAAATACTTTGCGTTACAATTATGCAGATGAAATTAGAGGAGAAATTGATATAGACCACAATAACAATATTTATATCGTAAGTTGTACTAGAAGTTCAGATTACCCTGTGACAAGTAATTCTTTTCAAACCACTTATGGAGGTGGTGATTTAGATGCTTGTATTACCAAAATGGATAATGGATTACAGAATGTAATTTGGAGTTCTTTTTTAGGGGGGGAGAATCATGACGCAGGCTATTCTTTAGCACTAGACAGTAAAGATGACTTATATGTTACAGGAGGAACAGCTTCTAATATGTTTCCTACTACAACAGGAGCGTACCAAGCAGCTTATCAGGGAGGTCGAAGTGATGGTTTTGTAACCAAGATAAGTAAGAACGGTCAAAACATGCTTAATTCAAGTTATTATGGTTCTTCAACTTATGATCAAAGCTATTTTGTAGAGGTAGATAGTGAAGACGATGTATATCTTTTCGGACAGACAGAACATACAGGGACAAACTTTATAGAGAACGCATTATGGAATATCCCAGGGAGTGGACAGTTTATTAGCAAACTATCTCCACAATTAAACAATAGAGTATACTCTACTGTTTTTGGTTCAGGAAATGGAATTAACATTTCCCCAACTGCTTTTCTAGTTGATCTTTGTGATAAAATTTATTTATCTGGCTGGGGAGGAAGTGTCAATAATTTAACTTCTCTTTCTAATAATGCTGGATCTACTAATGGTATGCCTTTAACTTTTGATGCTTTCCAAAATACCACCGATGGAAGTGATTTTTACCTTATGGTGATGCAGGTAGATGCATCAAGTTTAAGCTATGGTTCTTATTTTGGAAGTCCTAGCGCAGCAGAACATGTTGATGGAGGTACAAGTCGCTTTGACAGAAAAGGAAAAATATATCAGGCCATGTGCGCTGGCTGTGGAGGAGATTCTAACATGCCTATTTTACCCTCTAATGCCGTATCAAGCACAAATAACAATAATTGTAACTTAGGAGTATTTAAAATGGACTTTGAAATCCCTTCAGTTGTAGCCGATTTTGTTGTTCCACCGATTGGTTGTGCACCATACTCTTATACTTTCGAAAACACAAGCCTTGGTCAATCCTTGACAAGCTACAATTGGAGTTTTGGAGATGGGACGGTTAGTTCTTTATTGAACCCAACGCATACATATAATAGCTCAGGAACTTACACAATACAATTAATCGTTCAAGATCCTGCTTCATGTAACTTAGCTGATACTTTAGAGCAAGAAATAATTGTCTTAGGTAATAGCTCTAGCGCTTTGCAGAATATTAATATTTGTTCTTCTGAAACAGTACAAATTGGATTGGCTCCAAACTCTGAACCCTCAATTACTTACCAATGGAGTCCTTCTATAGGTTTGAGTAGTACAATAATTTCTAATCCTTTTTCAACTCCTTCTACAACTACAGAATATACTTTGCTCATTTCAAATGGTACTTGTACAGATACCGTTCGTCAAACGGTATTTGTTAATACACCTTTACTTTCTGTTTCTAATGACACAACACTTTGTTTTTCTGCAAGTAATATCGATTTGACCGCAAACTCTTTTGGAACAAGTAATGATTTTATCTGGTCTTCTTCAAACTTATTTCAAGATACGCTTAATGGAAGCACTAACGATAGTGTTTATTCTATTACTCCAGCTAATAGTACTCAATACTTTATAAAAACTAATAATAATGGTTGTGAAATAATTGATAGCGTCTCAGTTACCACGGTTTACGGTAGCAATTCCTTATCTGGAGACCCTATTCTTTGTCTTGGAGAAACTTCCAGCGTTTCAGTTGCCTCTAATTTTGAAAGTGGAGTTATATCCAGTTATGATTGGTCTCCAGATGGCAGTATTTTATCGGGAGATGGAACTTCTTCCATACAAATTAGTCCTAGCTTAACAACTAATTACTCTGTATTTATAAACTCTAATGGTTGTTTAGATACCCTAGAAAAAATAATTAGTGTAATAAATGTTAACATAACAATCCCTAATGATACAATTATTTGTAACGCAAATTTAGGAGTTAACTTTAATGCAACTTCTTCAGCTGTTAGTACCGATTTTATCTGGTCAACAAATAGTTCTTATTCTGACACTTTGAATGCAAATATTTCTGATGGAAGCTTATCAGTATTACCAGGTAACGACACTTCGTTTTATATTTTAGCTGAAAGTAATGGCTGTTCAATTACAGATAGCGTTTCAATAGACGTTGTTTTTGGACAAACGAATATTATTGGGCCTGTGGTTGGTTGCCAAGGGGATTTAATTACTTTACAAGCAACTAATACTGCTTCGACTAATAATGTGAATTATAACTGGGAACTAGATGCAACAATTGTAACTGGAGATGGCACCGAAACAGTAGTTGTAGACCCTCAAACCAACACGACTTATACTTTGTATGCTGAGAATGGAGGATGTTATGATACTTTAGAACATACTATAACAATAACTCCAATTGAACTATCTGTAATTGGAGATACTATATTGTGTTTTGACACTACGCAAATTGACTTGATTGCTAACTCAAATTCTACAGCTTCTAGTTATATTTGGTCGACATCAATCAATTTATTAGATACATTAAATGCTCCATTAACTAATAGTCAAATTACAGTAAATGGTATAAATGAAGAGGTCTATTACGTGAAAATTGAGAATGGAGGGTGTGTACTGTTTGATAGTATAGCAGTAAGTGCTGTCTTTAGTAATCATGAAGTGATAGCCCCAACTACATTATGTTCTGGAGATACTATTGCTGTTTCTGTTCAAAATAATAATTTATTTAATGCTATGAGCCATGATTGGTCGCCTGACAGCACGGTTATTTCAGGAGATGGTACCAATACAATTTTCACAAATCCAAGTCAAACAACAAATTACTCTGTAACAAGTAGTTTTGGTAACTGTTCTAATAGTATTAACTTTTCAATCGAAGTTATTGACTTAGCGCTAAACGTAAGTGGTGATACTGTTCTCTGTTCCGATACTTCAATTATAGACTTAACAGCAAGCTCTCAGGGGACAAGCAATAATTATGTTTGGTCATCTAACTCTAGTTTTTCAGACACAATTAATAGTTCATTATTGGATAGTGTAATTACAGTTAGCCCCACAACTCCTATCGTTTATTATGTTCAGGTTACAGATAGAGGTTGCTCTTTAATTGATAGTGTAAATGTGATTGTTACTTCTGGTCAAATAACTTTAGAAGTTCCTAGTCAGATTTGTAGGGGAGATGAAACAACGCTAACCGCTACTAATTTAGCTCCTGATTACCCTTTAAATTATAATTGGTCTCCAGATCAAGAAATTATCTCAGGAGATGGAACAGCGACTATAACTGTTCAGCCAGATACTACAACAGTATATAATGTTACAGGGACAAATATCTTTGGTTGTGAAGTTTCCGTGTCTAGTACAGTAGTAGTAAATCAAATAGGATTTATTAATGTTTTCGCATCTACAAATAATGATACAATAGTTGAAGGAGGTTCTACCACTTTATATGCAACCCCAAGTAGTAGTGACTATAATTACACATGGGTTGAGGGAGTTCTTCAACCAAATAGCACTATAACTGAAGTGTCACCATCGGTTACTACAACCTATTATTTGAATTTGGAGAAAGACGGATGTTTAAAATCTGACTCTATTACAATCTATGTAAAAGAGCTTAAATGTGGGGAAGAAGATGTTTATATTCCAAATGCATTTACTCCAAATTCTGACAATGCTAACGATAATTTATATGTAAGGGGAAACAACATTAACAAGTTAATTTTAAGAATATATGATCGTTGGGGAGAGCTCGTATTTGAAACAACTAACCAATCTCAAGGTTGGGATGGAAAGTACAAGGGGTTAGACTGTGATCCTGCTGTATTTGTTTATTATTTAGAGGTCACTTGCGAAGAAGAGGAGACTTATTTTAAGAAAGGAAACATTACTCTTATTCGATAGACCTTTGTTAAAGAGTTAGTAAAAATTGTAACTAAAATAAAAAATATGTTATTTTGTTCTTAATATATGAATTATAAAAGCATTATATTTTACTTGTTTCTGTTCTTTACTGTTGGAGAAAGTTGTGCGCAGTTATCTAACTTTCAATGGTCTGAACCTGTTAAAAAAGAGGGAGGTAGTTTTTTAAAGATTCTTAATTTTGAAGAGAGTTCAATTGTTGTTTTTAAGCCAGAGTCATCTTCAATCAGATTTGATATTTTTTCTAAAGATGGACATCAGACTTCTAAGTCAGTAAGTTTTAAAGGGGAGTATTTAGGGGTCTTTAAAGTAGGACGTTCAATTGTAGTTTTCTCCAGTTTTTCTAATGGGATGTCTAAAAAAGATGAACTTTATGCTAAAATTATTAATCCTGAAAATAAAAAAGAGCTACTAGTTTTAGAACAGTCATGGACTGGAACACTTCGTAATCAGTTTAAGGTAGAGGTAAGTCCAAACTTTCAAAAAGTTTTCGTTTTAACTGAAACACCACATAAGGAGGGAAGAAAAGAGACTGTTGTCTTAACAATATTAGATGACCGTTTAGTTAAAGAGAGAAGCACTGACTATTTAATGGGAGGGATTGAATCCCAAAGTAGAAAAATCAATGTTCCCGTTATTAATGATAAAGGAGATGTCTATCTCTTAAAACGTTATCGTGAAGGTAGAAGTCAGAGTCAATATTATATCTTAACCTACCCAACAGCTGGAGAGGCTAATTTAGATGAGTTTAGGTTAAATTATAAAACTATTCACGATGTGCAGTACTTATTAAGTAAAGAAGGAGATCTAATAATAGGAGGAACTTATTCCTCTCCAAATAGTATTCGTTCTGAAGGTACTTATATTGCTAAATTCAATTCTGTTGGAGAAAAGTTGTACCGAAAGGAATATGATTTTAGAGAAGAAACAATGTTAGTGTTTACCTCTAAAAGAACATTAAGGAAAGAGGGTTTTGGGCTAAATAGTTTCAGAACAAACTGTATTATTGAGCAAAAAGAAAATATTTCTTTAATCTTAGAGCATAGCACAAGTGAAGTAAATTCTAAAACTGGAATTAATACAGAAATTAGAGAAGGGTTAATTGTTTTTTCTTATGATTTAAAAGGAAACTTTGTTTGGGGAAAACCTATAGAGATGCATCAATCAGATGACTCAGAAAGAGGCTATTGGAATTCTTTTATTTCTTTTAATGATACAATAAACAATAAGTTAAACCTTATTTATAATGAAGTAGGTTATTTTGATAAAAAAGAAGATAATGAGTTTGGTGATCATACAGCAGTTGGAGCAAGAAATGTAGTGTTAGATAATCAAGGTAACTATATAAAACAAGCAGTAAAAGAAAGTTTTGAAGGATCTACGCTAGACTTGGTCTTTAGCCCAAAAGTAACGAAACAGATAGGGTCAAAAATGCTAATAATAGCAGAGCCTTTAGATAAGGCTGTCTATGTTTTTGGAGTAGTCGAGTAGCTTAGTACATACTTCTTATTACTACTTTAAAAGTGCTTAATAATATTGATCTTATATTTTTTTATCCAAAACACTAGGGTTCATTTCAATTCCTTTCGGAATAGCTGAGATTAATTCTTCAGTGTAACTTGAAGTAGGGTTATTGTAAACCTCTTCTGTATAACCAATCTCTTCAATCTCTCCTTTATTCATTACCATAATACGATCACTCATAAACTTTACTACGGATAAATCGTGGGAGATAAATAGATAAGTTAAATTAAATTCCTTTTTAATGCTGTTTAAGAGGTTTAATACTTCTGCTTGCACAGAAACATCTAGTGCCGACACAGACTCATCACAAATCACTAATTTAGGTTTTAAAGCGATAGATCGAGCAATACAGATACGCTGGCGTTGTCCACCAGAAAACTCATGTGGGTACCTATCGTACTGATCAGGATTTAATCCAACTTTAGACAATAAACTTTTAACTTCTGCTATAATTTCTTTTTTAGTGTCAAAGATTTTATGAACAATTAGCGGTTCTGCAATTGCTTCGCCAATAGATACCCTTGGATTTAATGAAGAATAAGGGTCTTGAAAAATAATTTGAACTTCTTTTCTCAGTTTTCTCATTTGCTTAGGAGAGTAACCAGAAATTAATTTTCCATCATATACGACTTCTCCAGAAGTTGGTTCTATCAATTTTAACAATGTCCTGCCTAATGTAGTTTTTCCACAACCAGATTCACCAACTAACCCTAGTGTTTCTCCTTTGTAGATGTCAAAAGAAACATCATTTACCGCTTTAACCCATTCTTTAGTTTTACCAAAAATTGGTTTGTCTTTAGAGAAAAATGTTTTAAGATTTTTTACTGTAACAAATGGAGGGGTGGAGTACAACCTGTCTTGTTGTTGCTTTGTTTCTTCAGGAGACAAAGTAAGGTTCTTTAATAATTGATGAACTGATAAGTCACTTGCCATCATTTCACCATCTTGATCTTCTGACATAAATAAGTCACGAGTTGGTAGTTCTTTTAACTTTAAGTCTAATGGTGGTCTGCAAGCTAAAAGTCCTTTAGTGTATGGATGTTGGGCATTTTTAAAAATAGATTCAACACTCCCTTGCTCAACAATATCCCCTTTGTACATTACTAATACCTTGTCGGCT
>JAGXIB010000177.1 GCA_024635865.1 Flavobacteriales bacterium | reverse complement strand
GTGTAGGAGCGGAGAAAATAAAATACCCAAGAGTCCACTTTTGTCTCGAGGTAAAATTCCATATTGAGACAAACGGATAGGGAAGAGGTAGTCCACTAAAAACACTACCCACATTAAGACAAGAATAATCAATGGATATTCAAAAGCACTTAAAATAGTTGGTCTTTTCTGCGTTTTCATTTTTTTATTGAGGAGTATATTTTTCTTTTTCCCCTCTCTACTTATTCTTTCTTCTTTTCTCTCTTCTCTTTCTTCTTTTCTCTCTCTTCTTTTCTCTAATTCTCTACCCAAGTCAAATTAATTCATTCCCCTTTCTTTTTTTATCGTCTCGTAAGCATCTTGTATTTTCTGAAACTTTTCTTTTGCCGCAATTTGATACTCTTCTCCCATTTGGGCAAACTTATCTGGGTGGTTTTGCACGGCTAGTTTACGGTAAGATTTTTTTATTTCGTCGTTGGTCGCAGATTTTTCTATTCCCAACATTTTGTAAGCATTGTTTGTGCTTTTATAGAACATGGCTTTTAACTGTTCAAACTCGTAAGAAGAAATGTCTAGTAAAATGCTAATTCTATGTATGGTTTGTACTTCTGCTTCCGATACATGTCCGTCTGCTTGTGCAATTCCAAATAAATACTGTATTAAAACACTTCGCTGTTGAGGCGGTTGTGCTTTCTTAATCGATTCACAGACCTTTTGTAAGTCAAAGTTCTTTTTTAAAATGTCCTTAAAAGCAAGCATCTGTGTCTGAGCAAAAGCTGGTGAGAATTGCCGCTGAAAGAACTGTTTTACAAAGTTTAACTCAGATTTTAGAGGGTTTCCATCCGACTTCATGACCGAAGCAGACAAGACTAACAATGCGGTAGCAAAATCGTTTTTAGAAATTCGTTGTTGGTAGTAGTTAGAGTTTTGTTGTTGGTATTGTTGCTGAAACGATTGGCGTCTATTGTTATTATTAGCGTTGGGGTTATTAGAAAACTGCTTTACCAATAAGTTTACAATGTAATAGGTTACAATAGCTAAAAGAAAACTTTTAGTTCTGTAATAGATTAAGAACCCTACTATTATTCCTATAAAATTCATGAATTGTGTCTGTTTTAATATTACTTTTGTTTTCTAGAAAAATGAATAGCTTTCCAATTATATATCCTTTAATTCCTTCTGGGCAAATTTACACATTTACTACAACTAATGAGGTGGAGTATGAAGTAAGATTTGCAAGAAAAAAAGATAATCCATTACATGTTTCTATTGTTTTTGGTGTTTTAAACGAAGAATATGATGGAGAAGAGTATTCTTTGACAAATAAAGGAGAAGTTTATCGCGTGATGGCTACCATTGTAAAAATCACAAAAAATTACTTTAAAGAACATCCTCACATCAATATTTTCGAATTCGCAGGAGAACCAACTGCGAGCGAGAAAACAAAAATCCCTCAAAAAAGACTAAACCTTTACCAGCGTTACCTTCCTCAAGTTTTTGACGATAGTTGGGTTAATTTACGGCAAGGAAATCAAATCATACTACTAAAAAAGAAATCTTAAAAGATAAAGCCCCCTTCAAATTTAAAATGAAGAGGGCTTTAGTTTTTTTATTAATCGATTAGGTTTAAACTTCTGTTGATAAAGCTGGTTAAACTTGCTCCTTTCAACATTCCGTTAGACAATAAAGCTAAATCAATAGCTTGTTTTGCTAACCCTTCTTTTTTAGTAGCATCAGCTTCTTTCAAAATCTTAGAAATCAATGGATGATTGCTATTTACAACCAAGTTAAACATTTCTGGGAAGTTCCCCATCATTTGCATTCCACCTCCTAAAGCTTGTTGCTCTTTCATTCTACGAATGAACTCACTTTGTGTAATCAATACAGGTTTTTCAGTCTCACTTAAACTTTCGAACTGAACCGTAAATTTATCTTTATCAACAGTTGCTTCAAAAATAGGTTGTAATTTTTCCTCTTCTTCTTTCGAAAGTTTAGAAGGAAGTTCCTCCTCTTTAGTAATTAACTTATCAATGGTATCGGCATCAACACGAGCAAAGCTCACATTTAATTTTTGTTCCAATTTAGTAATCACATGACTATCCAAAGGACTATCCATTACCAATACACTATACCCTTTTGCTTTTGCACTTTCTATAATAGAGTGGTGCTCTTCTGCATTATGCGTATACAAGTAAACTAATTTATCGTTCTTGTCAGTCTGAGTAGCTGAAACTAACTCTTTATATTCATCAGCAGTAAAATATTTACCCTCTGTATCTTTCAATAGGTTGAACTTCTCAGCTTTTTCTTCAAACTTATCGTCAGAAAGAATTCCATATTGAATAAAGACTTTAATGTCATCCCATTTCTTTTCGAAATCAGCTCTATCATTCTTAAACATTTGGGCCAATTTATCAGCTACTTTTTTAGTAATGTAAGAACTAATCTTCTTCACATTACGATCGCTCTGTAAGTAAGAACGAGAAACGTTTAATGGAATATCTGGCGAATCAATAACCCCATGTAACAACGTTAAGAAATCTGGAACGATACTCTCTACAGAATCTGTAATAAATACTTGATTGCTATACAGCTGAATCTTATTTTTCTGTACTTCTACATTGTTATTCAACTTAGGGAAGTATAAAATACCAGTTAAGTTAAATGGGTAATCTACATTTAAATGGATGTGAAACAAAGGCTCACTTGTAAATGGATATAATTCGTTGTAGAAAGATTTATAATCTTCATCTTTTAAATCAGCAGGTTGCTTAATCCAGGCAGGTTGCGTATTGTTTAAGATGTTTGGAACCTTAGTTTCAATTTGCTTTACATTACCTTCTTCATCTTTCTCTCCAGATGGATCGTCGCTAAATTCGCTTTTCTCCCCAAAAACAATGTTTATTGGTAAGAATTTACAATACTTGTTCAATACTGTACTTAAACGAGCTTCTTCTAAATACTCCGAAGCATCATCCGATACAAACAAAACAATATCAGTACCTCTTGTTTCTTTTTCAATTTCTTCAATAGTATACTCAGGCGTACCATCAGACTCCCATTGCACTGCTTGTGAACCTTCTTTATGAGATAATGTTCTAATGTTTACTTTATCGGCAGCCATAAAAGCAGAATAGAACCCTAAACCAAAGTGGCCAATAATCGAATTAGCATCTTTGTCTTTATATTTTTCTACAAACTCAGTAGCACCCGAAAAAGCGATTTCGTTTATGTATTTATTCACCTCGTCAGCAGTCATCCCAATACCATTATCTCTAATCGTAATTGTTTTAGCTGCTTTATCAAGTATTACTTCCACTTGTAATTCACCAACATCACCTTTAAATTCTCCTGCCGAAGAAAGTGTCTTTAGTTTTTGCGTAGCATCTACAGCATTAGATACCAGCTCTCTTACAAAAATCTCAGTATCCGAATACAAGAATTTTTTAATAATCGGGAAGATATTTTCCGTCTGAATGTTAATTGTTCCTTTTTGCATTTCTATATAGGTTTATAAATTAATTGTTTTGTTATGGATTTGCTATTGTCAAAGAATGTGCCAACGAATATTAGCTGACAGATTGTCCTTCGAACCGTTAAAAATATTTAAAACACCTGCTTTTTTGACAATCTTTAGGGCAAACCCTCCATTAAGAAATGGAGGTCGGGCTATCCGCTAACTCTTTTTTTTTACGCAGTTCGAGTGCTATCTATTTTCTTTGAAAATAGAACGTGTATCGAGAACAAAAAAAGGATGCCGCTTCTATCCCTTTTGCAAAATGCCTAACTGAGAGCTAAAGATTTTTAGGGCTACTAGAATTGGTCATCAAAAGTCTCCCTAGAGAGCGTTGATTTAGATGTTTAAGAAAAATTAAAGATAAAACCAAAATCATAATTGTATCATTCAATTTTTTATAAAAAGATTATCTTAAATGCAGCTAAAGCCGGTTAATTCATGGTTTCCGCCAATTTTTATTTAAAAATCATCCTAAAGGATGACAAACAAAGTTGATTATTGCTCTAGTTTTATTCAAAAATCAACAAACGATAAATTATGAAAATTCAAAACCTTTTTAAAGCAGTTGCATTATTAAGTCTCTGTCAAGTTTCTATAGCTCAAGATATGGGAATGGGAGGGCCGCCACCTAAGAAAAAAGAAAAATCAAGAAGTGAACTTAGCCCAAACAAACAAGAGTTTTTACCTATTCAGAAAAAATACTAAGATCAAATTGTTTTTTCTAATAATGCGATTGGTAAAAAAGATGCAGATCCATCTACTTTTATTGATACATGGGATTTGAAAGACCCCTTGTGTTTTAGAGTCTATATGTCAAATACAATTGAAGAGGGCGTGTATGACTTTACGAAAAATAAAAAAGGAGAGGAATTTAACGAATATTATTTTGCTGACTTTGCAATACTTACCATCGTTTATATTAATGGTAAAGAAATGGCAACAAGAGAGAAAGCTTTTTCTGGTAAAAAGAATATGGTCACTGAATGGGTTACTTTTAGTGGGATTGTAAAAAACGCTAATGGATCTAACAAAACGAATGGAGACATAGGGAATTGCTTAAAAAGAGCAATTCATGAATTAGGAGACGATTATAAAGAAGGAGTTTTAGATGTAAAGGTTGAGATGTATGCTGTTTCAAACGCTTATGATATCACAAGTAACCAACGTCCCGATAGTGATCGAACAAGTTTACTTTCTTCAGGAAAGTTAAAAGTTAAAGTGACCAAAGAGGGAATGAAAGAATTTGCTCCTATTTTATGCTACCAAACATTGAAAAATGGATCTAGTATGATTGATCCAGAGTTAGAGAAAAAAGTTATGGTGAAATTTAATTCAACTTATGGTTTTGAGGTAACAGATGCCAATATTACAAGTGAGGATTGGAAAATTATTAAAAATAGCTTAGGAGTTCCCCTAAGAAGAAACTTGAGTACTAATATTACTTACTACAATTCAAATAAGCTTTATTTAGCAAAGTATTTCATTAACCAAACTTATGACGGTAATGGGTATCAAAAATCAATCAATACATCTAGTGTTGGAGAAACAAGAAGTTATTCTCCAACTTGCTTAGTCTATAAAAAAGAGTTAGTAAAATAAACTATAAAATAGAATACGGCTCTTCCATTATCAGGGCTAAGAGCTGTATTCTATTTTACTTTTTTTAAATCTTTTTTCTTTTCTCTCTATTCTTTTTTTTAAAATCTATACTTTTGAAAAAAACGAAAATAGAATGTACGATAACATTAAGTTTGAAATAAAAGAGAGTGTAGCTATTATTACACTTAACCGAGAAAAAGTCCTAAATAGTTTTAATTTTGAAATGGCAGACGATGTCATCGATGCCTTAAACAAGTGTAAGGAGCCTGGCATTAGAGCTGTTTTATTTACAGGAAGTGGACGAGGATTTTGTGCAGGACAAGATTTAGAAGAAGCAACAAGAGCAGGTGGTCCTTCTATCGAAGAAATAGTAGACCATACTTATAATCCAATTGTAACATTAATAAGATCGTTAGAGAAACCTGTTATTGGAGCAGTAAACGGTATTGCAGCAGGAGCAGGGGCAAATTTAGCATTAATCTGTGACATTACATTTGCTTCAACATCATCAACATTTATACAATCATTTAGTAATATTGGTTTAGTACCAGATAGTGGAGGAACTTTTACCTTACCTCGTCTTGTTGGGATGCAAAGAGCAACGGCAATGATGTTTTTAGGGAACAAAGTAACTGCTCAAGAAGCAAAAGACCTCGGAATGATTTATGAAGTTGTAGCCGATGAAGAGTTAGCATCAGCATCTTTAAAGTTTGCTACTAAATTAGCTTCTAGACCAACTAGAGGGTTAGCATTAACAAAAAAAGCATTAAATGCTAGCTATAGCAACAGTTTACAAGAACAGTTGAACTTAGAAAAAGAGTTGCAAGCTTTAGCTGCCAAAACCAGTGACCATAAAGAAAGCTTGCAAGCGTTCTTCGAAAAAAGGAAACCTGTTTACACTGGTAAGTAGAGTTGGCATAGAGTTTGTAATTTAACTGAAAACAGAATTACTTAAAAATATTAAGAGCTGTTAACGATATGTTAAAAGTGTTTAAGAGTTGAAAACATTTTTTACATTTGTAGCAGTAAAGATAGAAACAAAAACAAATTTAAAAATTATGAAAAAAGCACTATTAACATTCGGGATGCTATTTTTAGCAGTAGCATTATTTACAGCTAAAGCACAAGATGAAACACCAGTAGCAATTGGAGGAGCAGAGATTACTTTTGAGAAAGAAACTCACGATTATGGAAAAATTAAGCAACACGCTAATGGAGAATGTGAATTTACTTTCAAAAATACAGGAACTGAACCATTATTAATTTCTAATTCTAGAGGATCTTGTGGTTGTACAGTTCCAACTTGGCCAAGAGAACCAATCGCGCCAGGAGCATCTGCATCTATTAAAGTAAAATACGATACAAAAAGAATTGGAGCAATTAACAAGTCTGTAACTATTCAGTCTAATGCAGTAAACGCACCAACAAAAATTATTAGAATTAAAGGAGAGGTTTTAGCACCAGATAACGCTGCTACACCAATCAAACCAACTGAGGGTCCAGTACAAAAATAAACCTTAGTTAATTATTTTTTTTAAAAGGGCTGTTTCGAGAGAAGCAGCCCTTTTTTCTATGGTAAAATAAACGTAATTTTGATTTATGATAAACTTGTGGCATAAGATCGTTAATTATAATGTAGACAATATTGTTCAAGAATGGGATAAGAGAAACATGAGGTTAATGAATTCGTTAATTTTTCTACTTTCTGTTGTTTCTATTACTTTTAGTTTTGTTTCTTACTCTGCAGGAATTAAAGGTTCTGCACCCTTGGCCTTTGTAATAGCATTGCTACCAATTTCTCATTTTTTGTTTTTTTATCGGTTCAATATTATTTTTATTAAAGTCTATTTTTGCTTTATTCCTCCTTTGTTAACTTTTTTATTGGCAGTTTTTTTCATAGGTGAAGGAGGAGGAGATAAGTATTACCTTTTAAATACTTTAATTTTACCTTTGGTGGTCTTTAAGAAAAAAAGAGAGTATCTACCAATAGTTGTTATAAACATTATTATTTTTTTTTTAATAGAGTATTTTCAAAACAAAATTGACCCATATTTTAAATTAAATAGCCAAGATTTATTTTATTATTTTTTATTAACGAGCTTTTTAATCTTTGCTCTTTCATACTTAATAATTAGTTTATTTAAAAAGGAAATATTTTCTTTTCAGAGAACAATAAACAATCAACGAAAAGCATTAGATGAAAAAAACAACGAAATTGTTGATAGTTTAATTTATGCAAAAGGAATTCAAGAAGCGATATTGCCCTCTCAGCTTTATTTAAAAACCCTTTTCGAAAATGGCTTTATTATCTATTTACCGAAAGACATTGTAGCTGGAGATTTTTACTGGATTGAAGAAAGTAATAACAACTTATATTTTGCAGCAGCAGATTGTACTGGCCATGGAGTTCCTGGTGCAATGGTTAGCTTAGTTTGCGAAAAAGCATTAGACCAATCTTTGAGGGAACATCATTTAACTGATGTAAATGATATTTTAGAAAAAACATCTGAGTTGATTTCAGCTACATTTTCAAAGTCAGAGCGAGAAATAAAAGATGGTATGGACATCTCTATTTGTTGTTTAAATCAACAGAATAATACTTTGCAATACAGTGGAGCCAATAACCCTTTATGGATCATAAGTAGAAATGAGACTCTACAAACAGATGCTGAGTATAAATCTATAGAAACTGATGGGGTCTATTTACATGAGATTAAAGCGACGAAAAGGTCTGTAGGAAATAGCTATAGTAAAGAGCCTTTTGCTTTACATTCTATCCAATTAGAAGTTGGTGATAAAATAATATTATTGACTGACGGTTACCCAGATCAATTTGGAGGAGAGAAAGGAAAGAAATTTAAGTATTTACCTTTGAAAAAACTTATACTTCAATCAAATTATAACGACCTAAAATCTGTTTTAGAAGTAGAGTTCAATAACTGGAAAGATGACTTAGAACAAGTTGATGATGTTTGTCTCATTGGTTATGAAATTAAGTAGGTAGAACTTAACTCAGGCAGTATTAGCAGAGATTTTAAGAACTATTTGCCTTGTTTACTTTCTTTCCAGTATAAAAACCAGTTTTCCCCTGCAAAGACTAAAACAATGCCAATTACTGAAACAATAACCACAAAAACATCCGAACTAGCTTTAATCCATAAAAAAGCAATTAATACTATTAAGTCGAGTAGCAATGCGGATATTAGAATGATTCCATTAGCATTGACCTCTTTTCTTAAATGTTTAAAAACACCCCAATGTACAATCATGTCCATCACTAGGTAGAATATGGCTCCAATGGAAGCTATTCTTGATAAATCAAAAAAGATAGTTAAGGTAATGGCAATGACAACAATGTAGACTAACATATGTTTTTGAATACTTCCTGACATTCCTAAATGGCTGTGCGGTATAAGCTTCATATCAGTCAGCATGGCCGTCATACGAGAGACAGCAAAAACACTAGCAATAACTCCTGAAATTGTAGCCACAATGGCTATTCCAACAGTAAAGTAAAGTCCATAATTTCCAAAAGCTGGTTTTGCTGCTTCTGCTAAAGAGTAATCTTTTGCTTTTACTATTTCTGAAATCGTAAGACTTGAATTTACAGAAATGGCAACTAAAAAGTAGACTAGTGTACAAATAAGTAATGAAATGATGATTGATCGTCCTACATTTTTATGTGGTTTAGTGATTTCTCCACCACTATTAGTAATGGTCGTAAATCCCTTATAAGCTAGTATGGAGAGTGCAATAGCTCCAATGTAACTGGCCGCTGAATAATTATTTGTGTCAACTGATGCAGGTATGAGGTCACTTATTGTAAACTTAGCCGCCCAAAGCCCACCAATAGCAAATATAACAATACCAACAATTTTTATAAAGGCCATGAATTGAGAGGTCTTACCTATTACCTTATTTCCAGATACATTAATAATGTAAGCAAATATCAGTAGGGCGACTCCTAAGCCTGGTACCCATAGCGAGTTATTTTCTACATTAAAAAGTTGTAAGCTATAAGAGCCAAAAGTTCTTGCAACTAAACTCTCATTGATGATCATTGAGAGTGCCATTAATACAGACGCTGCTGCAGTCACAGTAGTTTTTCCATAGGCCTTCATTAAAATCATTGCAATACCTCCAGAGGACGGATATGCATTTGACACTTTGATATAAGAGTATGCACTAAAACCAGAAATTATGGCTCCGATAATAAAAATATATGGGAACCATGTTCCAGAGAGCTCGGCTACCTGTCCTAAAAGAGCAAAAATACCTGCTCCAATCATGACTCCAGTTCCCAGTGCCACAGCACCTTTAAGTGTTAAGCTGTCTTTTTTATAATTATCCATTTATGTTTTTTTACTTAAGCCTTAATTAAACTTATATGTTTGTTAAGAGACATCGTTGTTATATTATTTTGACTTTAGTCTTTATTAAGTTTCGTAATTTAAATTCTAATTAATTATTTATGTCAAAACCAACACTTCATTAAGTAGCTTTAGAAGAATATAAGTATGTTAAACTGATTTAGCTAAAGACTTTTTTTCATTAAGTGGGGGAGCGGTGTGTTTCTCTATAAAAGCGAAGGAGCTGAAAACATCGTTTAACAAAACGTTGCTATATCAGCTCCCAACATTATTAAAGTATTTTAATATTACTCTCTTATTTGGCCACTACCTAAAACATAATACTTGTTGGTTACTAATTGCTTTAATCCCAAAGGACCTCTATGGTGCAGTTTATCGGTACTTATGGCTAGTTCTGCTCCTACACCCATTTGTCCCCCGTCAGTAAAGCGGGTAGAGGCATTGTGGTAAACGGCAGCACTATCTATTTGTTCCATAAAAGTAGAAGCATCTTCAGTATTTTCTGTCAAAATAATATTAGAGTGTCCGCCTGAGTAGGTGTTGATAAAATCAATGGCATTTTCTAATCCGTCTACAGTTCCCATAGCAGCTTTTTTGGATAAAAATTCTTCGCGCCAAACGCCGTTATCATCTATCCTGCTTTTTGTTTCAAGGATTTCTAGTAAATCATTGGTTGCAACGATCTTAATGTCATGTTTTGCCAATTCAGATTCAATTTCTCTTGAAATCTCTTTAAAATGAGGATGATTTTTATCAATTAATACTTTGTCTAAAGCATTGCAGCCCGATATTTTATCGGTTTTAGCATTTACAATTACGGGGATCACCTTTTTTGTGTCTGCGTCAGGAGCAACATAGGCAAAATTATTTCCTCTTCCACTCACCAAAACTGCACATTTAGCATGTTCTTTTACAAAGTTAATCAAGCGCTCACCACCTCTAGGAACTATTAGGTCTAACGGTTGATCAGGGTTTCTTAAAAACTCTTGAGTCTCGGTACGGTTCATTTTTAAATATTGTATCCAATCATGTTCCAAGCCGTTTGATTCTAAGGCTTTATGCCAGCACTTTACTAGTTCTTCATTACTATTATGAGCTTCTTTTCCACCTTTCAATAATATTTTATTGTTGGCTTTAAAAGCTAGTACTGCAGCTTCAATGGTAACGTCAGGTCGAGATTCATATATGATCATGATCGTTCCAAAAGGAGC
The DNA here is from genome assembly GCA_024635865.1 of Flavobacteriales bacterium. GTDB lineage: Bacteria > Bacteroidota > Bacteroidia > Flavobacteriales_D > Parvicellaceae > S010-51. The sequence continues at coordinate 2,739 of JAGXIB010000177.1, read as the reverse complement.
GGTTTTATTGGTGATTTTTAAACCATTTGGCAAGGTATCTTCACTAATGACATTCCCAACAGGATCCTCCTGTAATTTGACCTCTTTTACAGCTCTAATCATATCATCTACTTTGGCATCATCCACCACCAGTCGATCATATAAAGCTTGGTCATCTCCACTAAAAGCTTGTAAGTCTTTTTTATTTGCTTCAATAATTGATGTTCTATTTTTATTAAGTTCATCAATCATAGATTGTAATACTTCGTCTTTTTTAGTCGTTGCTAATCGCTTCATATTTTCTTCTTTTTTTTTACTTAGATGAGTTATCTGAGTCTTCATGATAAATTCTAGTTCCAACTTCTTTGCCATGTACTATATCAATAATGCAATTTTTTTGTTTGCCATTAGCAATAAAAGTTGGGATGTTTTTTGCAGCTGTTTTCTTTGCAATGTTTAATTTAGAGGCCATTCCCCCTCGGCCTTCCCCTTCTTTTTTTTCAGATTTTTGAATATACTGTTCTACTTCTTGATCTGTTGCAACTGACCTGATTAAACGAGAATCTTCATCCTCTGGATGGCCATCATATAAACCATCTGTATCGGTTAACAATATCAGCATATCTGCGTGAATCAATTCAGCTACTAAACTTGCTAACTCATCATTATCAGTAAACATAGACATAGACAAGGATATAGCATCGTCTTCATTTGCAATTGGTATAATACCTTGGCTTAATAAACCTTCATAACAGTTAATCATGTTATTACGGTGTTTTCCTTCGTCAAAATCACGTTTGGTTGCCAATACCTGAGCACATCGCATTCCATAATCATGGAAAATACTATAATAATGACGCATCAGTCTAGGCTGACCTACCGCCGAATATACTTGTCTCCGAATGGTTTTATCCTCAATATCATTGTCATGTAAGACTTCTTTTCCAGCAATTACTGAGCCTGAAGAAATCAAAACAGTAATAATATCTTCTTCATATAGTCGAGCTATTTGATCGACTAAACTTTTCAATATAGGTCCAACAATTCGGTTGTTTTTATTGACCATTACATTGGTACCTACTTTAATTACAACTCTTTTTTTGTGTTCCATAATTATTTATTCTCTTCTTTTCCAAGTTCAACAGCTCTGTTAAAGGCAGCATAAGCCGCTTCTTGAATTAACTCTTTAATGTTGTTATCGTCCATAGAATCAAGAGCTGCTCTTGTAGTCCCTCCTTTTGAAGCAACTTTGTCCATCCATTTGGTTGGTGTTAAATCTGACTGATTAAATAGTTCTACAGCTCCTTCAAAAGTTTGACTCACCAATACTTTTGAATCGTGGTCTGAAAAGCCCATTTTTTTGGCTGCTTCCATCATTGATTGCATAAAGTAAAAAACATATGCTGGACCACTTCCAGAAATACCAGTAGAAGCATCTATATCGTTCTCAGTATCTAAATGAACTGATTTACCTGTAGTGTTTAATAATTGCTGAACAGTAGAAGTTTCCAAACGTGAAACTTCTTTTGAGGTAGTAAAAGAGGTTAAACCCTTTCCAACTTGAGCTGGTAAATTAGGCATTGCTCTAACTACTTTCTCAATTCCCAAGCCTTTTTGAATACTTTTTATATTAACACCAGCCATTAAAGAAACGATAACTTGATCTTTTTTAGTCATTGGTTTTAATTCTTTAAAAAGTTCATCAGTGTGATAAGGCTTTACAGCAATGAACACAATATCTGCCTTTGGGAGACAGTCTTTAAGGTTAGTATAAACATCAAACCCAGTGACTTTTTTTAATTCTTTTGTTTTCTCGGAATCAGTATCGGAAATCATTAATTTAGACTTACTTAAGAATTCCGACTTTATTAGAGCTTTTGCATAAGCTAACCCCATATTTCCTGCACCAATTACTAATACTTTCATGTTTTTTATTAATTAAATAAAATTATTCGTTAACTACAGTGCAAACATGGTGCAATAACCTGATTTTTCAATTACTTTTTATTTTTATAATAGAAATTTCTGTGTTATTTCCTTGATTAATTGCTGATTTCTAGTTTATTATGTGAATTGTATTGAGAGAATAGCAAACATGACAGTTTGTGTTTTTGTTGTGTCAATAAGGCACAATTGTGGGGTATAATGTCTACACAAATTGAAAGCAACAAGGTTTAGTTAATCACATTAGAAGATTAGAAAATGAGATGTATTCACTATTTTCTGGGAGATACATTTTTATTTAATGTTCGATAATTGAAATGGATAGTCTTTATGTTTTCCATTTCCCAAACCTTAAATAGGCAAAAGACATTAATGCTAAAAAAGTAAAATATAAAAACTCAACGCACCACACTTGAGGTATAGTAGGTGCGAAATAATTAACCAAAAGAAAAGCAGAAGAAAGATAAATCGTAATGTTAATGGTTTCAATAAGTAAAGAAACTTTTGTCTTTCCTGTGCCAACCACTGCATTAAATAAAATAAAAGCCACTGAGAAAAAGAAGAGGGCTATATTTACTATGGTTAAGGTAGATAGGGTAGATTTCATCAAGGATTTCTCTAATTGGTAGTAATGTACTATTTCGTTTCCAAATATTGAAGTGATAAGGACAACAACTCCTGAGGAAAGTAGTGCTAAAATCAAGATTCGTTTAATGAGTATAAATATTAACTCTTGTTTTTGTTCTCCAATTAGGTTGCTTACCATAGCATTTGTAGAAGTACTAAAACCGAGCAAAGGAATCATCATGATCATAT
>JAGXIB010000017.1 GCA_024635865.1 Flavobacteriales bacterium | reverse complement strand
GTTGGTGGTCGTGTAAAAACAGACCTAGTTAATGGGTATCAATTAGATCATGGGTTTCAGGTTTTACTTACCGCTTACCCTGCTGCAAAAAAATACCTAGATTTTAATGCCTTAGATTTACAACACTTTTTACCTGGTGCTGCTATTTTTAAAAATGGACAACAAAAAGTGATTGGAGACCCACTAAGAGACCTTTCTTTACTGTTTCCTACTTTACTTTCTGGAATTGGCAACTTTACTGACAAGCTTAAAATATTGCAACTAAATAATAACCTAAAGAAAAAAACACTTAAGGCTATTTTTGAAACGAAAGAGCAATCTACCTTCTCTTATTTAACAGACTTAGGTTTTTCTTCTGAAATGATTAATGATTTCTTTCTTCCTTTTTTTAGTGGTATTTTTCTAGATCACAAACTAGAAACTTCGAGCAGAATGTTTGAATTTATTTACAAAATGTTTGGTGAAGGCAATGCTACACTACCTAAGGCAGGAATAGAAACGATTCCAAAGCAATTGGCAAGCAAACTAAATCGAACTAAGTTTAAATTCAACACAAAAGTAACGGCAATTAAAGATGGAGAAATAACGCTCTCAAATGGAGAAATCCTAGAAAACGACTTTACCATTACGACTACAGAACCTTCAGTGTTAGATGCTAGCTTAGAAAAGCCCCCCACGAATTGGAAGTCCTGTGATACCTTTTATTTTGAAACTGAAAGAAGCGTCATTAAAAAGCCTCTGATTGGTCTTCTCCCTAAAAAAGATACTTTTATAAATAATATATTTTACCACACGAGCTTAGAAACTAGTAACAAGTCGAATAAAGAATTATTGTCTGTCACAGTCGTTGATAATAAGGGGTTGGAAAGTGAAGCCCTCTTGGATTGGGTAAAAGTAGAATTGAAAAAGCACTGCGGTATTGATTCTTGCACGTTTATAAAGCATTATAGCATTCCAATGGCACTTCCTAATTTAAGCGATTTGCAATATGAGCTATTGCCTTTTCAAACTCAGCTGAGTACTAAAATCTTTTCAGCTGGCGACATAAAATTAAATGGTTCTTTAAATGCTGCAATGCTTTCTGGGGAAGCCGCTGCTTTAGGAATCGTTGAGTTTTTATCAGATTCAATTGCATAGAAAGCAATTAATATTCATTATGCCTTAAGGACACTGACTCTAACACTACTTGGATATTTACCTCCTGGGTATTTATCAAAGTAATCAAAGTTTAGCCATACGTCTCCTTCTTTATCTGTGTAATAATAAATTGTTTTATCCTTAGATTCTTCTTCAAATAACTCGTTCTTAATTAAGTAAGCAACAATCTCTAAATCTTTTTTAGTTCCTATCTTAACTTCAGGATATAAATGACCAGTAAGTGTGCTGTCTTTATTGGTAATGATAGTCCGAACTAACTGCACTTCTCCTCCTATTGCTTTTATTAGCGCAGCCATTGTAATGCTATAATCATCGCAATCACCTTTCAACTTTCCATCTTCGTCTAATAGTTTTAACGTATTACTACTTTTTACATATAAGTCTTCACCTTCAGGATCATAAACGTAATTCCAGCGTTTTCTTACTTCCTTATAAATAGATAATGCTTGGTTCGTTTTAATACTTGGCATCAATGCTCGATATTGATCAAAGTTTTTTATTGCCCAATTAGAAGCCACTTCTCTCGTTTTTGCACTATTATAGTCTATTGCATAAACAATCAAAGCTTCACGACTAAAAGGATCTTGTTTTTCTTCGAACTCATAAGGTGTTCTTTGTTCCTTTAGCGCATAAACAAAAGAAGCATAATCATAATACAAATGATTAAAGTTATAGCCTCCAAAAATACTACTGATGATTAAACCTAAAAAACCTAACCCTAGTAAATAATAAGCAGCTTTAAAAAACGAGTAGATAATTAAATAACATACGATAAATAAAACACCAAACAGCAAGATATGATCAATTCTTAATCCATCTCCAATTGGAAGTTTTATAATCGGAATTTCTTTATAAAGCGTTACAAATATTGGGACTACAATTACAATCGCTAAAATACTAATAAACAACCCCGAAAAGGATTCCTTTAGTTTAGTAAATAGCGGTTGTTTAGTCTTCATTTAATTTTATAATTTAAATAATCGACCAAAAGCAAAACCAATACGAAATCCACCATTTCTCCAGGTAGAATTGGTGTAAGGCAAGAACTGACTTTCTGTAAACCCAGCAGAATTACTAAATAAAATTCTAAAAACATGCCCTCCTGTATTAAACTCTATCCCAATAGACATTGGATCGTAATATGTTTGTCCAAGAACAGACCTATTGTGAGGTAAGTTAAAGTAGTATTCTGTTGTTAAAGCTAATACTTTACTAATTTGATACCTTCCTGCAAAACCAATACTTGCCATGGTGTTTACATCTTCAAATGCGACATAGTTTCGATGCATCATAGTCGGCATAATTTGTAAGGAAATACGATCGTTTATTTTTCTTGAAATTAAAGCTTGAAAAGTATAAGACAAACGCTGTACATTGTTCTGAAAAGACACTGGAGAAGTAGGATCTATACTTGCTTCCATAGAAGAGTAAGAGGTATTGCCATACAACGCTATATTAAATGGATTCCCTTCCTTTTCTTGTTGCATTATCTTTTGTTTTAAAAACACATTGACTAACTCTCTAATAGGTCCTGCTCCTTTACTCACGGAAAACCCTGTTAATAAGTTGTTTGTAATACCAAAATCAGCCCCAAAGGAGACATCTGTAGTATTAAAAGTATTTTTTAACCCATTGGTATAATCTCCAAACTTATGACCAAAAAACAAGTCTAACTCTCTTTTCCAAAGAGTTTCGGTAGAATGTCCATCTCCAATTCTTGTTGTATTAAAGGTTTCGTAAACTTTTTCTTGACCTATTACACCTAAAGTTGCAATGATCAGCGAAATAGTAATTATAGATTTTAACATACACTTAGTTTGTTTTTAAAAGGTGCAATCCTTGTTGTAAAAAAAAATATTAACCAACATAAAAGTAGCCTTGGAAGTTTCATTGACTAAATTATACCCGATTAACTTCCCAAGCTTTTACTTCGCTCGAAGGAGAATAATCTGCTTTTGTTTCACTTTTATCTAAAAAATAATTCGCTAAAATACCAGCTACTTTTTTCTCATCCTCAGAAGAAGTATCTACTACTGATGAATCACTAAAATAATGTTTCACAAAATGGGTATCAAAATCTCCTGAAACGAAAGCTTCATGATTAATAGCAAATTTACAAAAGTCTAATGTCGTTTCAATTCCTACAATATCATAATCCTCGATTGCTTTTGTCATTTTACGAATTGCCTCTTCTCTTGTTGGAGCATAGGTAATCAACTTAGCAATCATTGGGTCATAGTAAATAGGAATTTCCATTCCTTCTTCAAAACCATCATCCACTCTTACTCCTTCACCAGTTGGTCTTTTATAAACTTCTAACGTTCCTATATCTGGCAGAAAGTTATTTTGAGGATCTTCTGCATAAACTCGAACTTCTAATGCATGTCCATGAATTTTTAAATCGTCTTGCGCAAAACTAAGTTTTTCTCCTCTAGCTATTTTAATTTGTTCTTCGACTAAGTCTAAATTTGTAATAATCTCTGTAACAGGATGTTCTACTTGTAAACGAGTATTCATTTCTAAAAAGAAGTATTCTCCATTCTCATATAGAAACTCAACCGTTCCAGCTCCAACATAATTACAAGCTTCGGCCACTCTACAAGCAGATTCTCCCATTGCTTTTCTCAACTCCGGTGTTAAAATGGCAGAAGGAGCTTCTTCTATTACTTTCTGATGTCTTCTTTGGATCGAACATTCTCTTTCGAATAATGAAACAGTATTCCCATGAGTATCAGCCAATACTTGTATTTCAATGTGACGTGGTGAACCTACGTAACGCTCGATAAAAACAGCGCCATTACCAAAAGATTTGACTGCTTCGTTTATTGCCATATTCATTTGCTCTTCGAATTCTTCACGGTTTTCTACCACTCGCATTCCTTTTCCACCACCTCCTGCAGAAGCTTTGATTAAGATCGGGTAACCAATCTCGTCTGCATGTCCTTTTGCGACTTCAATATCTTCTATGGCTTCATCTAACCCTGGAACCATTGGTATATCATAAGTTTTAACCCTCTGTTTTGCTGATAATTTATCTCCCATTACCTCCATCGACTCTGGAGAAGGCCCAATAAATATAATACCAGCCTTGGTTACCTTTCTAGCGAAATCTGCATTCTCACTTAAAAAACCATAGCCTGGATGAATACCGTCTACGTTTAATTCTTTGCAAATTTTAATGATATTATCGCCTAATAAATAACTTTCATTACTTGGTGGAGGGCCAACACACGCTGCCTCATCGGCAAAATGTACAAATGGTGCATTGGCATCTGCTTCCGAATATATCGCCACAGATTTAATTCCCATTTTACGACAACTTCTCATTACACGTAATGCGATTTCTCCTCTATTAGCTATTAATATCTTTTTCATAAAATTTGTTTATCATAATAAATTACAGCAACTACAAATATAAGCATCTAAATTTAGATTTAATGATCAGATTTTAGCTATTCTTAACCATCAGATTTATACTTTAAGTTTAATACTCAAATTTAAAATTTTGACCTTCAATTTCTTTTAATCCATTTTCTTTTTTGAAACCTTCCGAACTAAAACGGTTGTCTCTATTTTTAGCTTCATCTTTTCTTACCAAACTCCTTGTGTATCTTCTAAGCTCTTCATCATTATTAATTATTAGGCCTGGAATAATTGCTCCTACTCCATTTTCATCTTTAGCTACCATTGTAAAGTAAGAAGAATTACAATGTTTTTTTTCTCCAGTTTGAATATTTTCCGATTCAACATATACCCCCACAACCATTGAAGTTTTACCTGTAAAGTTAACTGATGCTTTTAAAGTCACTAATTCTCCTACTTCTATCGGATAATGAAAATCTACTCGATTAACAGAAGCAGTAACACAATAGTATCCTGAGTGTTTTGAGGCACAAGCGAAAGCAATTTGATCCATCAAACTTAATAGATACCCTCCATGTATCTTCCCACTAAAGTTCGAATGTGAAGGCAACATCAACTGGCTTAATATAACTTGAGAATCTTCGACATGTTTGAATTTTTTCATTTTTTTGCTGTAATTATTTAATAAACAATCTTATTGATCTGAATTAATAACTCACCAAAATAACTAAAAACTTGCTGTTATTTTAGATTTGCTAAATTCTTTTTTTTATTTAACTTTAAAAAGACTTAAAAGAAGACCATAAATTAAACAATAGACCATGAGTAATTATCACATTAAAGGACTAGAAGAGTATTATAATGTTTATAGAAAATCGGTAAATAAACCTGAAGAATTTTGGGCAGAAGTTGCTGATGAACATTTTGTTTGGAGAAAGAAATGGGATAATGTTTTGAGTTGGGATTTTGAAAAACCAGAGGTAAAATGGTTTGAAGGAGCGCAGTTAAATATTACTGAAAATTGTATTGACCGTCATTTGTTGACTAATGGTGATAAGAATGCGATTATTTTTGAACCAAACGATCCAAAAGAAGCCAGTGAGCACATTACATATCATCAGCTTTCGGAACGTGTGAATGCTTTTGCGAATGTATTAAAAGCAGAAGGGATAACCAAAGGAGATCGTGTGTGCATCTATTTACCAATGATTCCTGAATTAGCCATTTCTGTATTGGCTTGTGCTAGAATTGGAGCAATCCATTCTGTTGTCTTTGCAGGGTTTTCTTCTTCTGCACTAGCCATGAGAATAAACGATAGTAATTGTAAAATGGTCATTACATCTGACGGTTCTTACCGAGGAGCAAAAACAATTGACTTAAAAGGGATTGTAGATGAGGCGTTAGAAGAATGTAGTTGTACCACCTCTGTTTTGGTTGCTAAACGCATTAATTCTGACATCAACATGAAAGAAGGAAGAGACAAATGGTTACAGCCGTTATTAGATCACGCACCTAAACAATGTAAAGCGGAGACCATGGACGCTGAAGATCCTTTGTTTATTTTATACACTTCTGGCTCTACTGGAATGCCAAAAGGAATGGTACATACAACTGCTGGCTATATGGTAAATACTGCTTTTACTTTTAAAAACGTGTTTCAATATCAGAATGATGATGTGTATTGGTGTACTGCTGATATTGGTTGGATTACAGGACACAGTTATATTGTCTATGGTCCATTGGCAAACGGAGCTACCACATTAATGTTTGAAGGAGTTCCTAGTTATCCAGATTTTGGACGCTTTTGGGAAGTTATAGAAAAACATAAAGTCAATCAGTTTTATACAGCTCCAACTGCGATAAGAGCATTGGCGAAAGAAAATTTAGACTTTGTAGAGAAATATGACCTGTCTTCATTAAAAGTTTTAGGATCTGTTGGAGAGCCAATAAACGAAGAAGCTTGGCATTGGTACAACGATAACATTGGAAAAAAGAAAAGTCCAATTGTAGATACTTGGTGGCAAACCGAAACAGGTGGAATAATGATATCCCCTATTCCATTTGCCACACCAACTAAACCAACTTATGCAACCTTGCCTTTACCAGGTATTCAACCAGCTTTAATGGATGAAAACGGAAAAGAATTAGAAGGAAACCAAGTCGACGGACGTTTGTGTATTAAATTTCCATGGCCATCTATGGCTAGAACCATTTGGGGAAATCACCAACGATATAAAGAGACTTATTTTTCTGCTTACGAAAATAAATACTTTACCGGTGATGGTGCATTGAGAGACGAAGTTGGTTATTATAGAATTACGGGACGTGTAGATGATGTTATCATTGTTTCTGGTCATAACTTAGGAACTGCTCCTATCGAAGACGCAGTTAATGAACATCCTGCGGTTGCTGAATCTGCTATTGTTGGATTCCCTCATGACGTTAAAGGAAATGCTTTGTATGGTTATGTCATTTTAAAAGAAACTGGAGAAGGAAGAGACCACGATAACTTAAGAAAAGAGATTAATCAAATCATTACAGAGCACATTGGACCTATAGCTAAACTAGATAAAATACAATTTACTTCTGGGCTACCAAAAACTCGTTCTGGAAAAATAATGAGAAGAATTTTAAGAAAAATTGCTGGAAAAGACACTAGTAATTTAGGAGATACTTCTACACTACTGAATCCTGAATGTGTGGAAGAGATAATGAAAAACGCACTTTAATTAGCTATACTCTATGAATAGAATAATTCTGATTGGTAATGGATTCGATTTAGCCTGGAGGTTTTAACTCCTGACCTCCGGGTTATGAATCCGGCGCTCTAACCAACTGATCTACCTCGCCTTACGTGAATTTCGCTTTCAGAAATTCATGCTTTTTTTACTCTTTATTCTTTTTGTTGAAGTCTTCCGACCTCTAATTCTTTTTTGAGGTTGCCCTCAGTATTATGAATACAGGGGTATTGACCATTTTTGGACTAAAACAGCTAACTTTTAACACATTTTGTGGCAAAACTTGACATTTTACAGCATTTTACGACTCTTTTTTGTGACTCCACTTTGTTCGTTATTACGAATCCTTAGTAAAAAAAATATAGAGTTATAATCTAGTCATTTTTTTTATTTATTAGTTTTAACCAAAATTTATTAGAATGGCTTCCCCTGCAACTTTCACCTCTATAACTCTTACCAATATAAATCAGCCATCCAAATGACAAACATCATAAATCAGTCTTTATACATTCCATACTTTAGCAATTGAATCAAAAACCCATACTAATATGAAAGCCAATGAGATAATGACTTCTTCTGTATATTTTACCCAAGGAAACATGAAACTATCACAAGTGAAAAGTATGTTTACAAAAAATAAAATCAGTTCTGCTCCTGTGATAAAAGACAACGGAGAAATAGAAGGTATTATCACTTCTTTTGATGTTGCTGCTATTTACAACGATAATCTATTAGTAAAGAATGTAATGACTAACCATGTGCATGTTTGTGCTTTGAATGCAAGGGTAAAAGACCTCGCCAAGACAATGACAACGGAAAGAATTCATCATATTGTGGTAATGGAAGACGGCAAAGTGATGGGTATGATAAGTTCTCTAGACGTAATTGAAGGTTTACTCGCTTGATGAGATAGCCAACTTAATAAACCAAAATCTATTTCTAATGAGTTCAGGTTGAAAAACTAGATCTTTAAACTAGATCTTTGAGATACGTTAAGTGAAACCGAGCTAAAAATTAAGTAATCTGTAATTTTTAATCATCCTAATCAATCATCCAATGAAACTGTTCCTTCATCAAAGGCATTACTTTATGATTAATTGGTTCTAAGACAGCAACTACAGCTTGTTTATTCCAGATTCCAATTAATTTTAAATTTCCGTTCTCTTGTAAATGATAATTTAAAACAGTTTTGTTATTAATGATGAGTTGTTTGCTGTTTGTTGCAACTTCTAATTCATAATCAGAAAATTCTTCTTGGTTGTTTTCTATTATAAAATAACTTCTAGGGTGAAGAAAGACTCTTTTCCATGCTGTTTTAGAAATAGCTGAATCTACCCCATTTATTTTAAAGTCAATTACTTTATACCCTTCAGAAAAACCAACTGAACTTATTGTTTCTACTTTAGTATCAACTGAATCAAAATAGGGTTTTAAACCAATAAAAAAGAAAAGGCTAATTACGAATATTTTTAACCCTAAAATAATTTTCTTATGATTTGAAGTCTTAATTTCTGGGCGGTAAACTTCTAGTTTTGTTTGTTCTTTTTTAATAAAAAAACGATACAATACTCTTAAGAATGGGGTAACTAGAAATAAACTTAAAAACAACAGAAACAAACTATAAACCTTTACAGAAATATCGAAAGAGAAGTTAATAAAAACAACATTGAGAAAGATACCCATTGAAAGTATTGCTCCTAATAATCGAGTTCTAAAATACAGCACTAAACCTGCAGCTAGTAACTCGACTCCACCCATAAAGTAATTATACAAAGAAGAAGAACCCATGCTCGTCCAAAACAATAAATCTTTAGAAACCTCTCCCATCTTTGTAAATAAGATATTGGCAGTTGGTGAGGGGAACTGTAATAAGAAAATTTTATTAAAACCATAGATCAACAACTGGAGTGCTAAATAATAAGAAACAAAAACGGTAAAATAATAATTTCTGAATAGGTTCTCTTCCTTTTGGAACCTAGTCCAAATAAAGCTAATTAAAGCACTTATTACAAAAAGCAACAATATTTGCACATACAACCCTTTACTGTCTGATAGAATTGGCGAATGTAGTGTCAAATTAAACAAAGCACATACTGACTCATTTAAACATTCCCAACCTTTTGCTATATAAACTGGAAAATTCAACCAAGAATCAAAGTAAATAGGGAAAGATGTTGTAAATAAAACAACGTAAACTGAAATAAACCTTTTAATCAATAAATTCATAATCACTAATACCATTAAGTAAAAGTAAAGTTCATTAAGAATGAACGTATTGTAGATGTAATTGTACAAAGAGACAAACAACAAACAATTGAACTATGAAAAAACTAATCCTTCTGTCATTAAGCTTTTGGCTAAGCAATACGTATAGTGCACAAACCAAATGGATTGCACATAAAAGCCACAGCGGAAAAATGAATACCTTCTCATTAAAATCTCCGGATAACCTAGGCTGTAAAAGAGGTGATTTCTTAGAGTTAAATGTCTCTAATTTTGATGTATTAGGGAATGAGTGCACAAGGCCAATTATTTTAGAAAATGGAATGGTAATTAAAGACCCTAAATTAGATTCAGCTGGTTTTGCAGCTTCTCATAGAGAAATCAATAGGCTTGAAAAAATGGATTCTGCAAATTATTATCCTTATAAAATCGTTTATGATAGTATTAAAAATGTGAACTACCCTCAAAAAGATATTATCAAAACACAAGAAATTAAACCCGTAAAAGAAAAACAAAAGCTTTTGTTTATAGAAACAGCTGCTGAAAAAAAGAAACAAGCTAAAAAGAAAAAGAATAAACCTTCTCCCACCAAACTAAAGATTGAAATAGCAACAGCAACTCCTAATCAAAGTAAGGAAGAGCAAAATGAAACTAAACCGACTACAAAGGTAAACAAGTCAAGCCTTCCGATTCTACCTATCGTTATTTCTACAATAGGCATATTAGTCTTTACATTAACTAGAAAATTAGTGATTAAGAAATAGCAAGAACAAAAAAAGTCCTTAAAGAATTAACTTTAAGGACTTTTTAAATCTATTTTAAATTTGGTTATAATTATCCACCAAAATCATCAAATCTTACATTTTCAGGAGGAACTCCCCAATCATCACACATTTTTACAACAGCTTGATTCATCAATGGAGGTCCACAGAAGTAAAATTCTATATCTTCTGGAGCATCATGCTTTTCTAAATACTGCTCGATTACAGCGTTATGAACAAACCCTAAGAATCCATCTCCTTCTTCGTCATGAATATCTTTTTTCTCTACCCAGTTATCTTCTGGTAAAGCATCAGAAAGCACTAAGAAAAATTTAAAGTTAGGGAATTGCTTCTCTAAATCTCTAAAGTAGTGCAAGTAGAATAATTCAGCTTTAGAACGTCCACCATACCAATAAGTTACTTTACGACCAGTTTTCATTGTATGAAACAATTCATATAAGTGAGAACGCATTGGTGCCATTCCAGCACCACCACCAACGTACAACATTTCAGAATCAGAATCATTAATGAAGAACTCTCCATAAGGCCCAGATATTAGCACTTTATCTCCTTCTTTTTGATTAAAAATATAAGAAGATGCAATACCTGGATTAACTTTCATCCAACCGTTATTAGCTCTATCGAAAGGAGGAGTAGCAATACGAACATTCAACATAATCTTACGTCCTTCAGCAGGATAAGATGCCATTGAATATGCTCTAACCACTTCTTCTTCATTTTTCATGACTAATGGCCATAAACCAAACTTATCCCAATCTTTCTGAAATTTGTCTGGTTCACCTGGATGATCTTGAGGATGTGCTTCAATATTCATGTCTTTAAAATTCACAGTACAAACGGGAATTTTAATTTGAATATATCCACCAGCTTTGTAATCCATGTCTTCTGGAATCTCAACAATAAACTCTTTTATGAATGTTGCTACATTGTAGTTAGAAACAACAGTTGCTTCCCATTCTTTTATTCCTAAAATTTCATCTTCAATTTCGATTTCCATGTCCTCTTTTACCTTGACTTGACAACCTAAACGAATATTATTTGCAATCTCTTTACGAGAAAAGTGAGGAGTCTCCGTTGGTAAAATACTACCACCTCCAGAAAGAACATGACAAGTACATTGAATACAAGTACCACCACCACCACAAGCAGATGGCAAGAAAATTCCTTCAGAACTTAATGTTGTTAATAAGGTATTACCACCATCAACTTCAATTACTTTATCGCCATTAATGGTAATTTTGATCTTCCCTGATGGAGATAATTTTGCTTTTACAAACAAAAGTAATGCAGTTAAAATTAATACTACGACTAAAAATACTGCTATTGCTATTATAATTTTTTCTAACATAATCTTTCTAAATTAGCTGTTAATATTAAATTTCAAACCCCATAAATCCAAGAAAAGCTAATCCCATTAAACCCGTTAGGAGAAAAGCCATCCCTACTCCTCTTAATGGAGCTGGAACATGTGAATATCTAATTTTTTCTCTAATCGCTGCAATTAAAACTACAGCGATAAACCAACCAACTCCTGATCCAAAACCATAAGTAATGGAATGAACTACTGTTGGGAATTGTTTTTCTTGCATAAATAATGCTCCCCCTAAAATTGCACAGTTTACTGCAATAAGTGGTAAGAAAATCCCTAATGCTCCATATAATGCAGGAGAATACTTTTCTACAATCATTTCTACTAATTGAACAATAGAAGCAATTACAGCAATAAACATAATAAAACTCAAGAAACTTAAGTCAAATTCTGCGTACTCCTCTCCCAACCAAGATAATGCACCTTGCTTTAGGACATAGTTTTCTAGTAAATAATTGACTGGCACAGTAATCGTTAATACAAAAATAACTGCCGCACCCAATCCTACTGCTGTTTTAACCGTTTTAGAAACTGCTAAATATGAACACATTCCAAAAAAGAAAGCGAAGATCATATTATCTACAAAAGCACTTCTGATAAATAAATTTATTAATTCCATTTTTCTACTTTTAATTTTATTTACGTTTCTTTTTAGTTTTCAATTAATTTAGGGTTTCTACTTTTTTGAATCCAAATGTAGATCGCTACAATTACCAAAGATGAAGGAGGCAATAACATTAAACCGTTATTCATATATCCAAACTCATAAAAACTTTCTGGAATTATATCGAATCCCATTAATTTTCCAGAACCTAAAAGCTCTTTAAAAAATGCTACAATAACTAATACAACACCATATCCAATTCCATTTCCTAACCCATCTAAAGCAGAAGCCCAAGGTTTATTTCCTAAAGCAAACGCTTCTAAACGTCCCATGATAATACAGTTGGTAATAATTAGTCCTACGAATACAGACAATTGCTTAGAAACATCATAAACATATGCTTTTAAAACTTGATCGACTATAATTACTAAAGCTGCAACGATAACTAGTTGAACAATAATACGAATCTTACCTGGTATTAAATTACGCAATAATGAAACTATAACGTTTCCTAAAATTAATACAGCCATTACCGAAATCGACATTACTATGGCGTTACTCATTTGTACGGTAACTGCCAGTGCTGAACAAATCCCTAATACTTGAATAGTAACCGGATTGGTATCGTTCAAAGGATCGGTAATTAATTTTTTATTTTTCTTAGAAAATAAAGGCTCTCTTTTTGCTACTTCACTCATATTAAATTGTTTTTCTAAGTTTATTATTTATTATTTTTAAAATAGTCGTAGTATACTTCTATCGTTCTTTCTAGCATTTCTTCAACCCCCACACTTGTAAAAGTTCCTCCACTAATACCGTCAACTTCGTGATTATCTTTTTCTAATCCTGGTTTTAATACTTTTATTGGAGCATAAGACCCATCTTCTTCAAAAGATTTACCTATAAATTGCTTTTCAAAATCAGGTTTAGAAATTTCTGCTCCTAAACCTGGTGTTTCAGATTTATGATCGAAAACTGCTCCGTTAACAGTTGTTCCGTCTGACTTTAATCCAATATAACCCCATACAGCTGCCCAAAGTCCTTTCCCTAAAACAGGTATAACATAAAATTTTTCGCCATTTGCTTCACATACAAACAAAGGATAATCTCTTTCTTTTTTTGAAGCTATGGTCTTATACTGCTTTAATAAATTGATATTAAAGGCATCTTTTACATCTTTAATACTGTCACTATTTGTCGTACGTTTAATCACTTCACCTTTGAAATTTAATGTAATTCTTTCTATGACATAATCATTAAATTTAGCTCCAGCTTCTTTTCTAGAAACATCATTTAGTTCTTCAATACCAATTGCTTGAAGAATGTTCTGCATCTTTTCATTTCTAACATTTGCTTCTTGTGCTGGTTTTAGTGCAGTTGCTAAGAAGGCTAATATTCCACCTACAAAAGTCACCATTATGACTGCAAATAGTATTGTGTATCCGTTACTCTCTCTATTAATTGCCATGATTATGCTGTTTTAACTCTTTTTAATCTTCTTTTAATATTTGCACTTACTACCATATGATCTATTAATGGAGCAAATACATTTGCTATTAAAATTGCTAACATCACTCCTTCTGGATAAGCTGGATTCACAACTCTAATTAGTATTGCTAAGAAACCTCCTAAAAACCCATAAATATACTTCCCTGTGCTTGTTTGAGCAGCAGTTACTGGATCGGTAATCATAAATGCCATACCAAACATAAACCCTCCTAAAAACAATTGGTTTAAGGCTGGTAATTCTAAATAACCATTGCCTCCAACAGCATTAAAAGTTAACGCCATTACTAAACCTCCTGCAAAAAAAGAAACAACCACTTTCCAACTAGCGATTCCAGTCTGAAGTAGTAAAGCCAATCCAATTAAAATAGCAATGGTAGAAGACTCTCCTACTGAACCCGTATAAAACCCTAATAAAGATTGTTCTAACGTTGGTACTTTAGCTAATAATAAATCAGCTTCGGCATATAATGCACTCGCTTTTTCTGTCATAACAGCTGCTTTTTCAGCTACTGCAGAACTTGCTAACTCCATCAAAGAGGCCGCTTTTTCTTGTGCGATACCTACAGCAGCTAAATCTCCAAGTGGAGTTGCTCCTGACACTGCATCTACAACTTGACCATTGTCTTGCATTTCCTTAAATCCAGAAATCCATACTTTATTTCCTGATAGTTGAGTTGGATAGGCAAAGAATAAAAATGCTCTAGCAGTTAGTGCTATGTTCATAATATTCATTCCTGTTCCACCAAAAACTTCTTTTCCAATCACGACAGCAAACACTGTCCCTACTGCTACCATCCAAAGAGGAGTATCGATAGGCATAATTAGTGGTATTAGCATACCAGAAACTAAGAACCCTTCATGAACAGTATGTCCATTCTTGATTGCAAAAATAAATTCTACCCCTAATCCAGCACCGTAGGAAACTACAATAATTGGTAAAATTCTAAGTGCTCCATGGAGAAAGGCATCAAAAAATGCTGGTTCTATTCCTTGTGCGTAAAAATGTTGCAAGCCTATATTGTACATTCCAAATAATAAAGCAGGAATTAACGCAATAATGACTAACATCATTGTTCTTTTTAAATCTATCGCATCTCTTACATGCGATCCACCTTGAGTCGTATGATTTGGTGTAAAGATTAATGTATCAATAGCATCAACTAGAGGAAAGTACTTTTTGGTCTTTTCCGACTTGTTTAATGCAGCATGAGCATTATCAAATGTTTTTCTTAAAAATTTCACTTTATTCTCTTTTTTAATTTATCTAAAGTTAACTACATACATTCCTCTCGTATCACATCTAGTCCTTGTCTAACAATAGACTGAGATTCTATTTTTGATGTACACACAAATTCACAAAGTGCAAAATCTTCTGGAGCTACTTCATAAATACCTAAGTTTTCCATTGCGTCGATGTCATTAATAACAATAGACTTTAATAAATGTACTGGATAAATATCCATTGGAAAAACTTTATCATATTGTCCTGAAACAACAAAAGCTCTTTCTTCTCCATACATGTTTGTATCAATATCATACTTCTTAGATTTTGGCATCATCCAAGTTGGATATGCTCTAGAAGCAGAAAACTTATTTAAACCTAGTCCTAACCAACCTTCTGTAAGGAAGAACTTGTATTGATCTCCTTCTGGCAAAGCTGTTAATTGATAATCATAAAAACCTAAATAACTTCCTTCTCCTTCAACTTTTATTCCTGTTAGGGGATTTCAAGAAACTAGACGTGTATCATCTGTTTCTACATTTCCTTTAAAAATGGTAGAAAGTTCAGCGCCTATTATTGTTTTAAAGTATTTTCTGTTTTTAGCTTGACTTCCTGTTAATGCAACATATTTTGAAACATCATAAATACCATTCAAGGCATACTTACCAATTATTGCAACATCTTGTGCATTAATCACCCAAACCACTTCTCCTTTAGAGATTGGGTTAATATGATGAATTTGAAATCCAACATTTCCAGCTGGATGTGGCCCATTCACTTTATTTATTTCAACTCCTTTAACCGCTGTAAAGGCTTTATCCGAAACTGTGGTTCCTTTTAATTGTAAATTGACCTTACCGGACGTCAACTTTGAAATAACACTAATTCCTGCTTGAAAATTAGCCTCACTACCGTGAATTAAGAAATCATAATCAGGTGCTAACGGATGAGAATCAAAACCAGATATGAATATTGCCTTAGGC
>JAGXIB010000176.1 GCA_024635865.1 Flavobacteriales bacterium | reverse complement strand
TTAAAGTAACATAAAACCCTAAAATCGACAAGCTAACTCTTAAACAAAATAATAAGCAACACCCCCTAGTAATCATTGAGTTTTTCAGCTTCTAAACCAACAAACTATGGATTAAAATTTTACACGATTAATCTATAAAGTGGACTTTTATTAAAGTTGTATTTTGTGCTGAAACAGTAAAAACAAAGTGTCTATTTTACATTTCTTGCGTATTTAGATAACTAAATTAAGTTTTTTATGCCTTTTTATTATTTGAATTAGCAACAACATAACCTCCAGTCCAAGCAGCTTGAAAGTTGAAACCTCCAGTAAGGGCGTCTATGTTTAATAGTTCTCCAACAATGTGCATGGTTGGATATTTTTTAGAAGAAAAATTAGAAAAATCTATCTCTTTTAAATCTACTCCTCCACAAGAAACAAACTCTTCCTTATTGGTACTTTTTCCATTGATTTGTATTTCAGAATTTTTAATAATTTCTTGTAAGCGGTTTAATTCTTTTTTCCCAACTTCTGCCCAGATTTTATCATTAGGAATTTTTGCATATTCGACTAACGAAATCCATAAACGTTTTGGCAGGTCGAATAAACTGGTGTTTATAACTGCTTTCTTAGGATGGTTATCTCGCATTTCTAAAAACGTTTCTTTTACTTCTTCTGCATCGTAATTTAAGCACCAGTCAATTTGAATCGTAAACTTATAGTCCAACTCATGCAACTCTCTTGCGGAGATAGAGGATAGCTTTAAGATAGAGGGGCCACTTACTCCCCAGTGGGTAATGAGCAAAGGTCCTGATTCTTTAAACTTTGTTTTAGCAATTTTCACTCCTGAAAAGGGAGCTACCACACCGGCTAAATCTCTAAAACGAGTATCTTTTGTATTAAAAGTAAATAACGAAGGAATATTTTCAATGGTTTTTAATCCTAAGTCTTCTATACTATCTAAAATTGCTTTACTATTTCCTCCTGACGCTAAGACAATTTTATTGGCAATAAAAACATTAGATGTTGTTTCTACCTTCCAAACTTCATCTTCGAAAAGGACGGAAGAAACGGTTTGTTGTCTCATTACTTTTATTCCAAGACGATTCACCTCATCCATAAAGCAATCAATTATTGTTTGCGAATCATCTGAAACTGGAAAAACCCGATTATCATCCTCTATTTTAAGAGAGACTCCTCTATTTTCGAACCACTCCATGGTATCACCAGTCATGAACTGATGGAAAGGGCCCATTAACTCTCGATTCCCACGTGGATAAAACTTTACTAATTCCTTTGGCTCAAAACAAGCATGAGTAACATTGCACCTTCCCCCTCCTGAGACTTTAACCTTTCCTAATATTTGTTTTCCTTTTTCAAGAATAACAACATTCTTATTGGGATTCTTATCCGCATAATTAATGGCAGTAAAAAAACCTGCTGCTCCACCTCCAATTATTAATAAATCAATTATTTTATCACTCATTATCTTTAATTATTCTCCTCCAAAAACCTGAACGGCATATACTTTATTTTTTTCAAAATCTACCGCTAATGCTACTCCTGTTGATTTATAGTCCTTTGTTATTATGTTTTTATAATGTCCTTTGGAGTTTCTCCACATCTGAACCAAATCATTTGCTACTGCTTCATAAGACTTGTTAATGTACTGCTGTCCTTTTTTATTCGTCATCTCAATATCGAATAAAGTATAAGCTATATTTTCTCCAACAAAAGAATCATTACCTCCAACTAGTTTAACTCTATTTTGAGGCGTCTTCGTTTTTGATTTATTCTGAATATGAGAAAATTTTCCTTTTTCTACCATCCAGTCTACATGTGATAAGGCTGCTTTAACTAAATACTGATTTTTAATTAATCCACTTATTTTTTTCTTAGCTCTCAAGCTGTCTATTTTTTTATAAACTAAATCTTCTACTATTTTTAATTCAGCCGTTAACTTTTCATTATTATGAAATAGCTCTTGTTGCGCAAAAGAAACTAGAGCACTTATTGAAATAATTACAAAAAAAAAGTACTTCATTGGTTAATTCATTATTTAAGACAATCCACTAATTACTCCATTACTATCAATAGTCATGCCTTCTGAAGCAGGAATAGCAGGTAAGCCAGGCATTCGCATCATATTTCCTAAAATAGGAATAATAAAACCTGCACCAACAGCATATTCAAATTCTCTAACGGTTACAGAAAAACCAGTAGGTCTTCCCAATAATTGATCATCATCTGAAAAAGATTTTTGAGTTTTCGCCATGCAAATTGGCAATTCTTCTAACCCTAACTCTGTTATTTGTTTGATGTCATTTTCTGCTTTAGAAGAATATTTAACTCCATCAGCTCCGTATATTTCTTTAGCAATCTTTTCAATCTTTTCTTTTACTCCAAGATTCCAATTGTATAATGGTTTAAAGTTACTTTCTCCTTTTTCAACTATAGCGACTACCTCTTTAGCTAACTCAGCCATTCCATCTCCACCTTCAGCAAATCCCTTCGCTTCAACTGCTTTTACATTCATTTGGGAGCAGAATGATTTTATTAATGCTACTTCTTCTTTTGTATCGGATGGAAAGGCGTTAATTGCAACAACGGGGCTTACCCCAAACTTCTGCATATTTTCGACATGCTTCCCTAGATTTTCTAGTCCTTTAGTCACTTTTTCGATACTTGGAGTATTATACTCTTCTTTTGTTGCTCCTCCATGATGTCTTAATGCTCTAATGGTTGCAACAACAACAATTGCTTTTGGTTTTAAGCCTCCAGCAACACATTTTATATTTAAGAATTTTTCGGCTCCTAAATCTGCACCAAAGCCTGCTTCTGTAATCGTATACTTAGCTAATGACAACCCCATTTTAGTAGCTAAAATAGTATTAGTTCCTTGTGCAATATTTGCAAAAGGACCTCCATGTATGATCGCTGGGTTTCCTTCTAATGTTTGAACTAAATTTGGCTTAACAGCATCTTTCAACAAAATAGTCATAGCTTCTTCAGCCTTTAAGTCTCTCGCGTAGACTGGTTTTTTATCGAAAGTAAATCCAACAAAGATATTTCCTAAACGCAATTTTAAATCGTCAAAGTCTTTTGCCATGCATAAGATAGCCATTACTTCTGAAGCTGGAGTAATATTAAACCCATCTTCTCTTGGAATTCCGTTTGCTGTTCCACCTAAGCCTATTGTAATATTTCTTAGCGCACGATCATTCATATCCATGACACGTTTCCAAACAATGGTACGAGGGTCTATTCCTAGATTACGAGTCTTACTTTGGATGTTATTATCGATTAACGCTGCTAATAAATTATTTGCTTTTTCTATTGCTGAAAAATCCCCAGTAAAGTGTAAATTAATGTCTTCCATAGGAACAACTTGAGAGTAGCCACCACCAGCAGCTCCACCTTTGATACCAAACACAGGACCTAGAGATGGCTCTCTTAATACTGCAACAGCTTTTTCTCCTATTTTATTTAACCCTTCTACTAAACCAATAGAAGTTGTCGTCTTTCCTTCTCCTGCTGGAGTAGGTGTTAAAGCAGTCACTAAAACTAAATTGTTTTTAGCTATATTAGATTCGTCTATTAATGATAACGGTAGTTTAGCTTTGAACTTTCCGTACAATTCTAAATCATCTTCTACTATGTTTAATTTTTGAGCTACATTAGTAATGTGCTCCATTTTGTTTAACTGAGCTATTTCAATATCTGACAACATAATTTTTACTTTAATTTTCTATTTGTAAAAATAGGAAATAATCAATTGAACTTGAATAATAATTACTCTTTAATTGAAACACATAAATAGTACTCAATACAATTTTATTATTCTAAAAATAATATCCCTCGAACTGACTAAACCTATTTTTTTAGCTAATTTTGATCTTTAGAATTCAATGAGCAATCAACTAACCGACATATTAGAGAAGTACTGGGGGCATCAATCTTTTAGATCTATGCAAGAGGAAATTATTCTTCATGTATTGGAAGGAAACGACACCTTAGCTTTACTTCCTACCGGAGGTGGAAAATCTATTTGTTTTCAAGTTCCGGGACTGGCTAAAGAAGGAATTTGCGTTGTTGTTTCTCCATTAATTGCTTTAATGAAAGATCAGGTTGAGAATTTAAATCAACGTGGCATAAAAGCGCTATCAATCACAAGCGAATTAAAGAAAAGAGAAGTTGATTATTTATTAGACAACTGTATTTATGGAGAAGTAAAGTTTTTATATGTCTCTCCTGAACGGCTACTACAACCTCTATTTATTGAACGATTTAAGCAAATGAACGTCAATTTAATCGCCATAGATGAGGCACATTGTGTTTCTCAATGGGGTTATGACTTTAGACCTCCTTATTTATCTATTAAAGACTTAAGAGCGTACCAACCAAATGTTCCGTTTTTGGCTTTAACGGCAACCGCAACAAAAGAAGTCGTTGAAGACATTCAAGTACAATTAGAGTTTAAGAAAAAAGCTGTTTTTCAGAAAAGCTTTTTTCGTTCTAACCTGCAATATGTTGTTCTTAATGAGGAAGATTCTTTAAGTACATTGATTAGAGTGCTAAAAAACGTTAATGGTTCAGGAATTATCTATGTTAGAACTAGAAGGGAAACACAAGAAATTGCTCAACTTTTATCACATCAACATTTTTCAGTGACTAACTATCATGCTGGACTATCTATAGAAGAACGAACTCAAAAGCAGAAAGATTGGCAAAGTAACAAAACCTTAATTATGGTTTCTACCAATGCTTTTGGAATGGGAATTGACAAACCAGATGTACGATTTGTTGTTAATTTAGGTGCTCCTGATTCTTTAGAAGCTTATTTTCAAGAGGCTGGAAGAGCTGGAAGAGATGAGAAAAAAGCTTATGCTGTTCTAATTGTTAACGGAAGAGACAAACTGCAATTACAAAACAATATAGAATTACAATACCCGTCTAGAGATACCGTAAAAAAAGTTTATTATGCCATTTGTAATTACTTAAGAATCGCAACCGGAGCAGGCAATGAATTACAGGTAGACATTGATTTTAAAGCTGTTGCTGAAAGTTTTGATTTGAAACTCTCTACCATCATTTATGCTTTTCCCTTTTTAGAAAGAGCAGGTTATTTTTCACTTTCTACCTCCGTTAATCACTCTTCTACTCTAAAGTTTTTAATGCAAGGTAAGGACTTATATGAATTTCAAGTTAGACATAAAGCCTTTGACCACTTAATAAAGTTACTACTTAGAAGTTATAGTGGAATGTTCGACAGTGCAGCAAAAATAAAAGAAGCTGATATTGGTAAGCGATTTAATCTAGCTAAAGAAAAAATCAAAACCCTTTTGCTTGAATTACACCAACTAGAAGTTGTTGAGTATAAACCTAGCTCTGATTTACCTTTATTAACATTCTTACAACCACGCATAGATCAAAAACAAATCCGAATTCCTAAAAACATTTTTGAAGATAGAAAAGCATTGGCGCAAACTAAAGCGAATGCGGTAATTGACTATGCTTTTGAAAATAAAATTTGCAGAAGCGTTTCTTTACTAACCTACTTTAACGATAGGACAGCAGAAGCCTGTGGAAAGTGTGATGTCTGTTTAGCAAATAAAAAACCAGTAAATTTATCTAATTTAGCATTTAAAAAAATTGAAGAGTCCATTTTTTCTGCTCTAAAAACAAATGAACTTGCTCCTAAAGAACTGATTAGTGCTTTAAGAAAAGACTATTCGAAAGACGATATATTATTTGTCATTAAATGGCTATTCGACAACGAGCAATTGACCTACAATAACCTAAATCAGATTAAAAAAGCTACGTAATTTCAATATAACGAACAACAGAACTAACTAAACATATTCTGATAACTCTAACCAGCGCATTGATTTTTCATCCAACTCTTCAACCAGTTTTGTTAAACGCTCTGAAACTTCAGTAACTTTATCATATGCTAAATCAGGATTATTTAACTCTTTACTTAGTGTAGCTTTCTCCGTTTCTAACGCTTCAATGTCTTTTTCTACCTGTTCGAATTCTCGCTGCTCTTTGTAGCTCAACTTCGATTTTTTAGCAGTAGGTTTTGAGGCTAAAACTTTAGCTTTATTATCTGCCTTAACTTGATCTGCCTCTTGCTGAATCCTTTTATCTTTTTGAATTTTTTCTTTCTGGTGAATTCTATAGTGTGCATAATTACCGATAACATCGTCAATTGTTCCGTCCCCATTTAATACAAATAGGTGATCTACAATTTTATCCATAAAATATCTATCGTGAGAAACAACAATCAAACAGCCTTGAAATTCTGAAAGATAATCCTCTAAGACTTGTAAGGTGAAAATATCTAAATCGTTCGTTGGCTCATCCAAAATTAAGAAGTTAGGATTCTTCATTAAGATGGTCAAAAGATAGAGACGCTTTTGTTCCCCTCCACTTAACGTATGTACATATTGAAAGTGTGTTTGCGTTGGGAATAAGAATTTTTCTAACAACTGAACAGCAGTCATTTTTTTTCCACCTCCAATTGGCAAATATTCAGCAATATCACGAATAACTTCGATTACCCTCTTTTCTTCTTTAAGCTGAAGTCCTTTTTGATTATAATAACCAATCACTACTGTTTCTCCTAATACAACTTTCCCACTATCGACTTCTTCGAGTCCTGTTATAATATTCAATAATGTCGTTTTACCAGCTCCATTGGCTCCAACTAGGCCAGCCTTTTCTCCACGTTTAAAAGTATAATCGTACTTATCTAAAATCACTTTATCACCATAAGCTTTAGAAATTTTATGTAACTCTAGAATCTTAGTTCCTAAACGCTCCATCTTCACGTTTATAGCGACCTTATTTTCTGTAAAATTTTGACTTGCTTTTGCTTTGGTGTCATAAAAATCACTAATTCTTGCTTTAGACTTTGTCCCTCTTGCTTTGGGTTGTCTTCGCATCCAATCCAGCTCTTTTTTTAGTAAATTCTTAGCTTTACCAACTTCTGATTCTGCGACTTGATAACGTTCTGCTCTTTTTTCTAAATAATAAGAATAATTACCTTTATAACGATGTAAAGTTCCTCTATCTATTTCCAAAATTTCACCACAAATACGTTCTAAAAAATAACGATCGTGAGTCACCATAAACAATGCAACATTTGAAGTGGATAGGTAGTTTTCTAACCATTCAATCATATCTAAATCAAGATGATTGGTCGGTTCATCTAAAATCAATAAGTCTGGCTCCTCAATGATCACTTTAGCTAAAGAAAGCCTTCTTCTTTGTCCCCCAGAAAGCAATCTCACTTTTTCTTCTAAATTATTTAGTCTTAACTTAGACAGTACTTCTTCTATATCGCTTTCTTTATTCCAAGCATCTAATTCTGTTACTTTATCAAATGCTTCCTGTAAAGCATCACTATTTTCTGGATGTTCTAAACACTTCGAATATTCTTTCATTGCTAAAAGACCTTTATTCTCTGTCTCAAAAACTGTTTGATAAACCGTTAAATCTTCATCGTAATCAGCTTCTTGTTGCAAGTAACCAACATTTACGCCTTTTCTAAAAACAACACTACCACTATCAGGAGTATCTTTTCCCGTCAAACAGTTAAGTAAACTCGTTTTTCCACTTCCGTTTTTTGCTACAAGCGCTATTTTTTGCCCTTGATCAATACCAAATGAAATATCTGTGAATAAAGATTTTTCTCCGTAGTTTTTAGTCAGGTTTTCAACCGATAAGTAATTCATAATAATGGTAATTAATTTTAATCAAACCAAAAAGCCCTTAACAAATAATGTTAAGGGCTCTTAATTATATTCAAGAACGGAAATTATTTTTTCTTTCCGAAATATTTCTTTTCCTTAATACGAGCAGACTTACCTCTTAATTCTCTTAAGTAGAAGATTCTTGCTCTACGAACAGCTCCATGCTTAGTTACTTTAATCGCATCAATTGATGGAGAGTTTACTGGGAATATTCTTTCAACAGCAGTATTACCAGAAATCTTACGTACAGTAAATGTTTCGTTAGAACCATTACTTCTTCTTTGTAAAACTACACCCTGAAAAGACTGAATTCTTTCTTTGTCTCCTTCTTTAATCTTATAATCAACGACTACAGTATCTCCAGCTTTAAATGCTGGCCAGTTTTTCTTTTCGTTAATCTCGTTTTCTATCTCTCTTATAATATCCATGACGTATAATAATCTAATTGTCTATTTCTTAATTCGGGATGCAATAATACAACTTTTTTTTCATAGTTTAAACTTTCTTTTGTTTTTTTACACCAATAAAAGACAAGTCTAACTATAAACGTTAATTTTATGTGAAGCTACTCTGTATTTTGAAGATAAAACATAACTTTACCTCCTTAATTCCATTATTTGATAAATAAACTTATGCCAAAGGTTCTTAGAATTATTAATCGTTTTAATATAGGTGGTCCAACATATAATGCAGCATACCTGTCTAAGTTCTTGAGTGACGATTTCGAAACCCTTCTTGTAGGGGGGCAAAAAGATGAATCTGAAGACAGTTCAGAGTTTATCCTTGAAAAACTTGAACTAAATCCAGTCATTATTCCAGAAATGATGCGGGAAGTAAATTTCAAAAATGATCGAATTGCCTATAAAAAAATTAAAGAAATTATTGCTGAATTCAAACCTGACATTGTTCACACACATGCTTCTAAAGCTGGAGCAATTGGAAGGCTAGCTGCTTATAACATGAATGTTCCTGTGATTATTCATACTTTTCATGGTCATGTTTTTCATTCTTACTTTGGAAAAGGTAAAACTTCAGTATATAAAAACATAGAGCGCTATTTAGCAAAAAAATCTTCATCAATTATTGCTATTAGCCCAATTCAAAAAGAAGAATTAGCTAAAGAACATAAGATTTGTAATCAGAACAAAATAAAAGTAATCCCCCTTGGGTTTGACTTAAATAGGTTTCAAGAAAATAAAACAGAAAAAAGATTAGCTTTTAGAAAAGAATGGAAAATTGAAAAAGACACAGTTGCTATTGGAATAATTGGAAGGTTAGTTCCGATCAAAAATCATCATTTTTTTTTAAGAGTCGTAAAAAAAACTAAAGAACAGACAGAAAAGAGTGTCCGCTTTTTCATTATCGGTGATGGCGAATTAAAAACAGAATTACTGGCTTACTGTAAAGAGTTAAATATTAGTTATTCTGAAGGCAACTCTCACAACAATTCACTAATCACATTTACCAGTTGGATAAAAGAAATTGATATCGTTAATGCTGGCCTAGACATTATCGCTCTAACTTCTAAAAATGAAGGAACACCAGTTAGTTTAATTGAAGCTCAAGCTTCTTCAAAACCTATAGTTTCTACAAATGTTGGGGGAATTGAGAATATTGTTATCGAAAACAAGACCGCGTTATTAAGCGCAATTGATGATGAAAACCAGTTCACTAAAAACCTATTAAGACTAATCGAAAACAAAACACTTAGAGATGAGATGAGTAAAAACGGAACACATGTCTTAACAAAATTCAACTACCAAAGATTAGCAAAAGATATGGAAACTCATTACTATACCCTTTTAAAAGCTAAATCTCAATAACCTTCATTTTTAGCCCATAAAAATAGCAAAAACAGATAAAATTGCTAATTTTACAATATTGATTTTTACTCATTCAAATATGAAAAAAATATTTCTTTTCACTTTCATTGCTATTTTCATGATATCAAGTTGCTCTGTCAACTCTCACGTAATGTTAAAAACACCTCGAGATTTTGTCTTTGATACTCCTCCTGAAATCCCACAAGAAGAGTACATTATTTCTCCGCATGATATATTGAAATTTAAACTTTATTCGAACAATGGCTTTATTATTATTGATTTAGCATCAGGAACAAAATCTAATAATTCTTCATTTGGACAAACGATATCGTACACAGTTGACCATGACGGAGTGACTTCTTTACCAATTCTTGGAGATGTTAAAATATCTGGAAATACAATTAGAGAAGCAATAACAATATTAGAGGAAAAATATTCAGCCTTTTATGTTGACCCATTCATTCAACTCGAAGTCATCAACAAAAGAGTCGTTGTATTTCCTGGAACGGGAAGTGATGCTCAAGTCGTTACCATAGAAAATAATAGCACTAAATTAATTGAAGTTTTAGGCTTTGTAGGAGGTATTTCCAACAAAGGTAAGGCTGCTAGAATTAAAATACTAAGAGAAACTAAAGAGAAAAGAGAAGTTTACTTAGTTGACTTATCAACAATAGATGGAATAAAAGATGCTGACATGGTTGTTCAAGCAAACGACATAATATACGTAGAACCAGTTGCGGACATCGCGAGAGAAGTACTTTTAGATATATCTCCAGTAGTTTCTCTTTTTTCTAGCGCACTGATCATTTGGGTAACAGTTAGGAACCTTTCAAATTAATTTAGTCAAAAACCTAATATGGAGCCGGCAAATAAAAACGAATTTGATTTAGAATTATTCATAGACATCGTAAAACGATCTAGAATATGGTTTTTAGGTTTTATTATTATATCCATCTCATTTGCATTCTTATACATAAGATATACCGCACCTATTTACGAATCGAATCTTGTTATTCAAATACATAAGGACAATGAAGCTAGCAATGTATTAAACATGTATTCTAAAATGGGAGACCAACAAGACATTACCTCTGAACTAGAGCTAATGAGGTCGAAATTACTCTTTAAAAGAACCATCAATAAACTTCCGATAGATGTTCAGTATTTTACCGAAGGAGAACTACTAACTGACAACAAGTATAAATCTAATCCCTATAGTGTTTCGGACTACTCTGTGATAGATGCTTTCATTATTGGTAAAAATATTTATTTAAAGAAGACAAACAATTCGCTACATCTATTTACCAAAGATGGTAAACAAATAACCACTGAGGAAATTAAAAGTGATGGTCTCTTTACTTCTCCTTTTATATCTGGAAAAATAAAAATTCACAATCTACCTCAGTTTATGAATACAATGGGCGATGATAAATTTTATTTTGTTATTTCAAACTATGAAAAACTTTCAGATAAATTATATGAAAATTTAAGTATTACAGTTCTTAATAACAACGCCAGAACAATAAAAATATCTTTTAAACATAAAAATAGAATACTCGCTAAAGACATTGTTTCACAAATAGCTCTTGAATATGATTTATATAGTTTAGAGAAAAAAAACAGTAGTTACAATAACATTATTTCATTTATTGAACAACAAAAAGAATCAGTTGAAAAAGATCTTAAAAATAGTGAAAAAGCTATTTATAACTACAAGAGAAGTAATGATGTGAAAACGGGCAGCAATATTTCTTCAAACTACCTTCTTCGAGCAGAAGAAAATGAAAATGAACTTGCAAAACTACAGATTAGAGCTTCTATTTTAAAAGGGGTTAGATTAAACATTGAAGAATATAAAGACTCTCCAAATATTTATAATTTAATTCCTATCATAGTTGGTCAAGACTTTGACCCCACTTTGCAAAACTTAATCATGAGGTTAAAAGAGAAGGTTGATGAAAGAGAGCTTTACCTAAACTCGGTTACCTTAAAAAATAAAAACATAGAAACAATAAACACTCAAATAAAACTTCAAGTTCATTTAGTTTTAGAAGCCATTAAAATATCAGAGCAAAGAGTTAATGAACTGGTAGTCAATCTAAAGCTAAAGTTAAAAGAATTAGACAAAGAGCTTTATTCTCTTCCTGAAAAAGAACTTGAATTAGCAAGGTTAGATAGAGTTCTTCAGATAAACAGTAAATTTTATACCCTTTTACTTGAGAAAGAAACAGAATATAAGCTTTCCTCAGCTGGATTAGTTACGTATAACGAGATACTTGAGCAAGCAGAAATTCCTTCAAGCCCAATCTCTCCTAGAAATAAGCCTGTATACATTTTATCCATTTTAGTTATTCTCGTGTTTGCGATAATCTTTTCTGTCATTAGGTATTTACTACATAATGAAATAACTACTTTAACAGATATAACCGGCAGAATATCGACTAATGTAGGTGTATTAGGCATTGTTCCTCATTACAGAAGCAAAATCCCAGTTTCTCAACTAATTATTCATAAAAACCCAAAGTCTCTTATTACTGAAGCCTTCCGTTCATTAAGAACTAACTTAGAATTTATTACAAATGAAAAAGGTTCAAAAGTCATAGCAATAACTAGCACAATCTCTGGAGAAGGAAAAACATTCATTGCGCTAAACTTAGCTGGAATCATAGCCTATTCTGGAAAAAAAGTAATTGTATTAGACTTAGACATGAGGAAACCTAAAATACACATTGGTTTTGGGGTTGAGAATAATGCAGGAATGAGTACTCTCTTGATTGGGAAAGATAGCATCAATAATTGTATCAGTCATAGTGAATTGAAAGGGTTAGACTTTATTACCGCAGGGCCAATTCCTCCTAACCCATCGGAATTAATAATAAACGGAGAAATCGACAGCATAATTGAAGAACTTAAAAAAACATATGACACCATAATTGTGGATAATCCTCCTGTTGGACTAGTAACCGACGGAATTTCAATCATAAAAAAAGCAGATTACCCTCTTTATGTGTTTAAAGCGAACTACTCTAAGAAACAATTTACAGAAAATATAGATCGAATGATTAGGGATAATAAAATAACTAAACTATCGATTATACTAAATAATGTAGATGCCCAAAAGAATACTTATGGAAAAGGGTATGGATATGGGTATACTACTTATGGAGGTTACTATAGTGAAACAGAGCAACCAAAAAAGAAATTTAAACTATTTTAAAAAAAAGTTATTTTTATTTTTACTTTTGTTGCTTTAACAATCGATTACATGCAAATTGAAAAAACAAGCATTGATGGAGTTTTAATCCTAACACCAAAAGTCTTTGGTGACGATAGGGGTTATTTTTTTGAAGCATTTAATCAAGCAATTTTTGAAGAAAAAACTGGAACAAAAGTTAATTTTGTTCAGGACAATCAATCAAAATCACAAAAGGGAGTCTTAAGAGGATTACATTTTCAAAACCCTCCCTATGACCAAGGCAAACTTGTTAGAGTTTTAAGTGGCTGCGTTTTAGATGTAGTACTTGACATTAGAAAAGCATCTTCAACTTATGGCAAACACTTAACTTTTGAGTTAAATGCGAATTCCAACAAAATGATTTGGATTCCACCTGGCATTGCTCATGGGTTCGCTTCTTTAGAAGATGAAACAGTATTTTTTTATAAATGCACAAAATATTACCATAAAGAAAGTGAGGGTTGTATCCTTTGGAATGACCCTGAGTTAGCTATTGACTGGAACATTGATCAGCCTATTTTATCTGAAAAAGATAAAGAAGGAACATTATTTATAGATTTTAATTCCCATTTTTAATCTTGGAGCAAAGTCAATACATATTTATAATTTACTCTGTCTTTTCTATAAGCATGGTGCTATTTAGTTTATTAATGAACATGATTTTACTCAAGTTCATTACTAATATGGGAATTAGAGGAAAGGAGCAGCCTGTAATAAGGTGGAGCAATGTTTCGAAACCAGCAATTGGTGGTTTATCACTTTACGTTTCATTCTTACTCTCTACGGCATGTTATTCCATTTTCTTTCCTGCTTCTCCTTTATTCCATGACACAGAGGCACTAGGTATTATTGGTGCAACAGCTTTGGCTTTTTTAATGGGCTTAGCAGATGATGCATACAATACAAGACCATGGTTAAAGTTTTTTGTTCAACTATTTTGTGGTTTTCTATTAATTCTTTCGGGTAATTTCATTCACTTTTTTGAACTAGAATATTTGAATTATGGTCTAACTATATTTTGGATTATAGGCATAATGAACTCCATAAATATGTTAGACAATATGGACGGTATAACAGCTACTGTTTCTAGTTTTATTTTACTTACCTGTCTTTCTTTTTTATTCATTAATGGAAACAGTCAGTCCTTTGATTTTATTGTGATTTTAGGTGTCCTCTCTTCCTTAATGTCTTTTCTATTTTTCAATTGGAATCCTTCCAAAATGTTTATGGGAGATACTGGCAGCCAATTCCTTGGAATGTTTATCGCTGCTATGGGGATAAAATACATTTGGAATAGTTCAACATTTGATGGGGATTCAGAATCAACACAAAAAATATTCACTGTATTGATTGCTTTTATTTTACCTATTGTTGACACTACATCAGTAGTCATTAATCGCCTAACTAGAAAACAGTCTCCTTTTGTAGGTGGCAAAGACCATACTACTCATCATTTATCCTACTTAGGTCTATCAGACGGTAGAGTTGCTTTTGTATTTTTAGGCCTTTCTGTAGTTTCTTTGATTATCTGCATTGGCATTTTTAAATATATTGACACATGGAGATGGTATCACTCTTTAATTTTATTGAGCTATTTTTTAATTATCTTTGGTTTTTTATTTGGATTTACCCAGATGAACAAAGATAAAAGATAATGATAAAATTATTAATTCACCTTTCTTTAGGTATACTGCTTTTATTAGGGTTTAATTCCTGTGAAAATAATGCTCAACAAACCCCTGTTATTAAAAAAGAACCCAAGCAACTTGAGCAAAAATCAATGGAATCAACCTACAAGATCTATGCTCCGAAAATAGCTGCTGACATTAATTTTTGTAATGAGAAAACCCCTATTGAACAACCTGTGATTTATGAAAAATTAGATCGAGAATTCTTAGTCAATATGTACTGGCAATCACAAACTTTTTTATTTATAAAAAGAGCCCATAAATGGTTCCCTATAATTGAGCCTATCCTTAAGAAAAACAATATTCCTGATGACTTTAAATATTTAGCAGTAATAGAAAGTGGTTTAATGAATGTAGTTTCACCCTCTGGAGCGAAAGGTTTTTGGCAATTTATGCCGAAAACAGCAAAAGGTCTAAACTTGGAAGTAAATGACTTTGTAGATGAGCGTTATGAATTGAAACTAGCTACAGAAGCTGCTTGTAGCTACCTAAATGATGCTTATAAAAAGTTTAACAACTGGACTTTAGCTGCAGCATCATACAACATGGGGAAAGCTGGACTTGACAGAAGATTAAGTGAGCAAGAAGTTAGCTCATACTATGACCTACTATTAAATCAAGAAACTGGAAGATACGTTTATAGAATACTTGCCGTAAAGGAAATTTTGTCTTCACCGGAAAAATATGGTTTTAATTTCGATGAAGAAGACCTGTATTTCATCCCTAAACATGAGGTGGTAAAAGTAGACAGTTCTATTACTGATTTAGTTCAGTTTTCTAAAAGCTTAGGAATAAATTATAGTGATTTAAAAACCTTAAACCCTTGGTTAAGAGGTAAAAGTTTGCCGAATGAACAACATAAAATGTATTCTATAATGATTGTGTCTAAAGAACAATAAAATCAGTTATTATTCTAACCTAGAATTAATATTCAAAAATGGAAGATAAATTTATAGTTGAAGAAGGTCAAATTGAAGTTATTGGAGCAAGAGCTCATAACTTAAAGAACATTTCAATTTCTATTCCAAGAAATCAATTGGTTGTTATAACGGGGTTAAGCGGGAGTGGTAAATCATCTTTAGCTTTTGACACACTTTTTGCAGAGGGACAAAGAAGATACATGGAAACATTTTCTGCTTATGCAAGACAGTTTATGGGAAACTTAACTCGTCCTGACGTTGATAAAATCACTGGGTTAAGTCCTGTGATTTCTATTGAGCAGAAAACAGTCAGTAAAAGCCCCCGATCTACAGTTGGCACTATCACAGAAATTTATGCTTTTCTAAGATTACTCTATGCAAGAGCATCTATAGCTGTATCTCCTTCTACAGGAGACAAAATGATTAAATATTCTGAAAAAGAAATTCAAGAGTTAATTCAAGAGAAATATAAAAATTCGAAAATAATACTTTTAGCTCCTTTAGTAAAAGCTAGAAAAGGCCATTACCGAGAACTCTTTGATAAATTAAGCAAACAAGGTTTTTTAAAGGTTAGAATAAATGGCGAGATTAGAGAAATAACAACCGGATTAAAGCTAGACCGCTATAAAACTCATGACATAGAAGTTATTATAGATCGAATTAAAGTTGAAGAAAAATCAAGTAAGCGATTAAATAAAGCGATTGAAGAAGCATTAAAAAGAGGAAAAGGAGAGCTTAGTATTTTACAACACGAGACCAATAAAGAACAACACTTTAGTCGATTTTTAATGTGTCCAACTTCAGGATTTTCACTTCCTGAGGCAGAACCAAATATTTTTTCATTTAATTCTCCTCATGGAGCGTGTCCAAAGTGTAATGGAATCGGAGAGGTTACTGAAATTGCAATAGATAAAATTATTCCTGATGACAAACTTTCAATAAAGAAAGGTGGAATAGCTCCTTTAGGTAAGTTTAAAGCAAATTATTTATTTAAACAAGTAGAGATCATTTTAAAAAATGATGGAATTAACTTAGATACGGCGATCAATAAAATCCCTAAAGAAGTATTAAATACCCTACTCTATGGTTCCGATGAACTTATTAAAGTATTGGGTGACAATGGAGTTCATGAGATTGTCTCTAACTTCGAAGGAATTATTAACTTTGTTGACAGACATAAAGATGAAACAGCTTCCAAACAAATTTTAAGATGGGCAGAAAGTTTCACTAATAAAACAACTTGTAGTCAATGTAATGGAGGGAGACTAAAAGAGGACTCGTTATTATATAAAGTTGATGGCAAAGCGATTCATGAATTAACAACGATGGACTTATCTGATTTATCTAATTGGATAGATCAACTTCCTGAAAAACTTTCAAAGCAGCAGTTAATTATTGCAAATGACATTATAAAAGAGGTAAAAGATAGAATAGGCTTCTTATTAGAAGTAGGGTTAGATTACCTTTCTCTAAACCTAAGTGCTAAAACCCTTTCTGGAGGAGAAGCTCAGCGCATTAGATTAGCGACTCAAATTGGATCAGAGTTAACAGGTGTTTTATACATCTTAGACGAGCCCTCAATTGGACTTCATCAAAGAGACAACACCAGGTTAATAAAATCACTAAAGAACCTAAGAGATGGAGGAAACTCAGTTATTGTAGTCGAACACGATAAAGAAATCATGTTAGAGTCTGACTATTTAATTGATATAGGACCAGCTGCAGGTATCAATGGAGGAAACATTGTTTCTCAAGGGAAGCCTTCAGAGTTAAAAAATGAAACTTCATTAACAAGTC
The DNA here is from genome assembly GCA_024635865.1 of Flavobacteriales bacterium. Classification (GTDB taxonomy): domain Bacteria; phylum Bacteroidota; class Bacteroidia; order Flavobacteriales_D; family Parvicellaceae; genus S010-51. Next base: position 13,610 of record JAGXIB010000176.1, on the reverse strand, counting down.
AATATGTTTCTGGAAAAAAAGGGATTGAAATTCCAAAAAACAGAAGAAAAGGAAGCGGGAAAATACTGGAATTAAAAGGAGCAACGGGTCATAATTTAAAAAATGTTTCTGTTCAATTTCCCTTAGAAAAATTTATTTGTGTAACTGGTGTTTCAGGATCCGGAAAATCATCTTTAATAAATGGAACACTTTATCCAATATTAAGCCAGCACTTTTATAAGTCTGTTAAGAACCCACTGCCCTATAAATCCATAAAAGGATTAGAGCATATTGATAAGGTTATAGAGATTGACCAATCACCTATTGGAAGAACACCTCGTTCTAATCCAGCTACATATACTAATCTATTTAATGATGTTAGAACATTGTATGCTAATCTACCAGAATCTAAAATAAGAGGCTATAAAGCTGGCCGTTTTTCATTTAATGTCAAAGGTGGAAGATGTGAAGAGTGTAGAGGATCTGGAGTAAGAACCATAGAAATGAATTTTTTACCAGATGTATTAGTAGGTTGTGACACTTGTTATGGAAAAAGATATAACAGAGAGACATTAGAAGTAAGATACAAAGGGAAATCAATTAATGATGTTTTGGAGATGCCAATCAATGAAGCGGTTGTTTTTTTTGAAAACATTCCATCTATTAATCAAAAATTAACTTCTTTAGACGCTGTTGGTTTAGGATATATAAAATTAGGACAACCTTCTACCACTCTTTCGGGTGGGGAAGCACAACGTATTAAATTGGCTACAGAATTAGCAAAAAAAGATACTGGAAACACTTTTTATATCTTAGACGAGCCTTCAACTGGACTTCACTTTCAAGACATTCAGCTTTTGCTTAATGTGTTAAATAAATTAGTAGATAATGGAAATACAGTTTTAGTCATTGAACATAATATGGACATTATTAAAGTAGCTGATCATATCATTGATGTAGGACTTGAAGGAGGTAAAAAAGGAGGAGACATACTGGTGGAAGGCACACCTGAAGCGATTGTTAAAAAAGCTATAGGATATACTTCTACCTATTTAAAATTAGAATTATAAAACGAAATAAAATAACTATAGCAATGTATGAAAATTGCTTAAAAATAAAATTAACATGGGTACTGAAGAAAAAAGAGACAGAGTAAAAGAAGCATTTAAACAAAAAACATGGAATGAAATCAGAACAAATGATAGTTGGGCTGTTTTTAAAATCATGTCTGAATTTGTAGAAGGTTATGAGCGTATGGGGAAAATAGGACCTTGTGTCTCTATTTTTGGATCAGCAAGAACAAAACCAGGAACTAAGTACTACGAACTAGCTGAAGATATTGCCTATAAACTTACTGAAAACGACTACGGTGTTATAACAGGAGGAGGACCTGGAATAATGGAAGCTGGAAACAAAGGAGCTAAGAAAGGAAAAGGTATATCTGTAGGTTTAAACATTGACTTACCTTTCGAACAAGAAGGTAACCCATACATAGACAATGATAAACTAATTAACTTTGACTACTTTTTTGTCCGTAAAGTAATGTTTGTTAAGTATGCACAAGGGTTTATCGTTTTACCAGGAGGATTTGGAACTTTAGATGAGTTGTTTGAAGCAATTACTTTAATTCAAACTACAAAAACTGGTAAATTCCCTATTATCTTAGTCGGAAAAGATTTTTGGAGCGGAATGTTAAAGTGGATCAAAGAAGTATTGTTAGAACAAGAACAAAATATTAGTGCAGGAGATATTGACTTAATGGTATTGGTAGACACTGCCGAGGAAGCTGTTGCTGAAATCAATAAGTTTTATAAAAAACATATACTATCTCCTAATTTTTAACTTAGAATTAAAGACTACACCTTAGTTTGCTTCAGTTAAATGAGTACCTGTTAGTTTGCTTAATAAGTTATTTTTAATATATTTACTTAAGTACTTATGCCAATATTCTAAAATTAAGATTATGAAAATCATTTTTTCTATACTTCTTTTCCTATTCTATTCAGTGAATTGCTATTCGCAATATGCCCCTGAAAAAGGCAGAATTGAATTAGTTACTTTAGGTGCAGGCGCAGGGTTTTCATCTTTTATTGGAGACATGGGAACTAAAGGGGAGTCAACTCTGCTAGCAAATGTAAGATCAATGTTTTATGCTAATTTTGAAAGAAGATTTGGCAAAGTATTGGGAGCACAATTAAATGCTAGTTTTGGAAAACTTTCTTATAATGAGCGATCTAATGACGTTCAGAAAAACAGAAACTTTGAATCTAACACCATGCAACTTGGAGCAAATCTAGTTCTTCATTTTGATAATGATGTCATTTTTAAAAGAGAAACACCATTTGCACCATACATCTCTGCTGGATTTCATTATTTAACCTTTGATTCTTACACTGACTTAAAAGATAAAGATGGAACTGAATATCAGTATTGGTCCGATGGAACAATAAATGACATTAGTGAAGAGAACAAAGATGCGCTTGAATCTACAATATTATACAGAGATTATGAATATGAGACTCAGCTAAAAGACTCTAGCGTTAATTACAATAGAAATAGTTTTGCAATTCCACTTACCTTAGGTTTAAAGTGGAAAATAACACCTAGGTTCAATGGTAGAGTTTTTGGAACATATAATATTATTCTTAGCGATTGGGTGGACAATATTAGTGAAAATGGAGATAATGATAAAAACATAAATGTAGGTTTTGGGTTACATTACGTCTTGAAAATTAAAGACAAGGAAAGAAGACATCTTTATGATGATGTAGACTTTGAAGCTTTATCAAATTCCGACTCTGACAAAGACGGTATTGGTGATGCAGCAGACAAATGTCAAGGCACTCCAAATGGCATAGAAGTTAATGGTTTTGGATGTCCGTTAGATAAAGACAAAGATGGTGTTGCTGATTACTTAGACAAAGAAGAAGATACTAAGAAAGGTGCAATTGTTGACGAACAAGGACGTACACTTACAGATGAAATGATTGCTAAAAGGCAAGAAGAAAAAATAGCTTTAGTAACAGAAAGAAACATTTCTTTTTCTGAAGAGGCAACGGGGGCTACACTAGATAAAATATTTGAAGAAATTCAAACATCAGATTACGAAGGTGGTAAAATACCAAGTCACTTAGTCGAAGCAGACACAAACAATGATGGGCTTATATCCCCAGTGGAAGTATCTAATGCAATGGATGCCTTTTTTGATGGTAACAGTTCTTTGAGTGTAGCAGGAATCCATGAGTTAATAGACTACTTTTTTGAACAATAAAAAAACTATGAAAAAATCTTTTTCACTTACATTAATAATAATCTTGTTTATTTTTTCTGTAAAAGCTCAAGAGCCAGAGAGAAATCTTTTATCAATAGGTGTTGGTGTTGGTGTTGCTGGATATAACGGGGAGTTACTTGGTAATTCCACTGAATCAATATTATCTAATACTAGGCCATATTATAATCTAAGTATTGAAAGAAGGTTTGGTAAAATTTTAGGAATAGAATTAGGAGGAATGCTAGGTAAATTATCATACAATGAAAACACATTAGATACTATTTCCTATCGTAATTTCGAATCTGACATTAAACAGTTTGGAGTTAATTTTATTTTTAATTTTGATAATGACATCATAATGAAAAAACAATCTCCTTTCTCACCATACATCTCTGCAGGAGTACATCTATTTAACTATAGTTCTTCTAGTGATATAAAAGATGAGAATGGTATCAATTACCATTATTGGGATGACGGGTCGATTAGAACACTGGAACAAAACAGCCCTGACGCATCTTATAACACACCTAGAACAAAAAGAGACTACACCTTTGAAACAGCATTAGAAACAGCGAGTACTATTGTTATTCCTGCGACTTTCGGCCTTAAGTGGAAAATCTCTGAACGCGCACAAGGAAGAATATACGGAACATATAATTTTCTTTTCTCTGACAACATAGATAATGTTACTGAAAACGAAGGAAATGATCATTACTTTAACACAGGTTTTTCTCTTCATTATATTTTAATGAAAAAGAAAATAGTTGAACCAAAACCTAATAAAATTAATTATGACGACATAGACTTTAAAAAGATAAACCGTTCTGACAAGGACAAAGATGGGGTAATAGATTTAAAAGATGATTGTCTAGGAACCCCATGGAATGCTAAAGTTGACAAAAGGGGATGTCCATTAGACGGCGATGAAGATGGTGTTCCAGATTATATGGATCAAGAATTAAACACAGCAGAAGGGATGAATGTAGATGAAGTTGGTCACACAATAACAGACTCTCTATTACAAGCTAGAATAGAAGAAAAAAATAGAATCGTTACTGAACGAAAAACAACATTCTCTGAAGAAGCAACAACAGAAACTTTAGATAATATTTTTGCTGACATAAAAGAACGTTTAGCTAATAGTAAGATCTCTAGTAAGGCCATTGGTGCTAACATGCCTGAGAATTTAAAAGCAGTTGATAAAGATCTTGACGGCCTTATCTCTACACAAGAAATGCAAGGAGCTTTTGACGGTTTCTTTGAAGGGACAAATAGTTTCTCTGTAAATGACCTGAATAAACTTCTAGATTACTTCTTTGAGCAGTAGTAACTAACGATTACTACAGTGTAATCTAAAAAATTATTTAAGCATTCGTTATTATAAATTGATATAATAACTTACTTTAGTAAATTAAATAAAAAAATTTATATGTATAAATCATTATTTATTTCCTTAAATATTATAGGGATGCTTATGGTTCCTATTCTTTACCTAGCTGACATCTCAATTACTCAGTCTGGTAAAAACCAAGTCAATGCTGGAGAAGAAATAGAAGTAACGATAGACATTAATAAAGATGGGGTTGCTGGACCCGCTAGACTTAAGTTAGACCTTACAAATGCTCAAGGGATTGAAATTGAAGATATAGAAACTGAAGGAGCTTCCTTTTCGTTTAATGAAACTAGTGTATTATTTATATGGTACTCTATCAAACCTGACTCAAAGATCACACTTAAATACAAAATTATTGCTGATGCAGGTGCATCTGGTAGTAAGTCTATCACAGGAAGTTTCTCCTACCTAGATCAAGATGAAAGAAAGAAAACAGATATTCAAGAGTTTAACTTTACAATATCTGGCGACGGAAGCACAGTATCCAATAAAGAGCCAGAAGTGATAGAAGGTAGTGATGAAAATGAGACCGTAGAAGTAGTTACAACCAACCCTGAAGACAATAACTCTCCTGAGCAAAACAATCCGTCTGACAACTCTAGCAGCGAAGAAACTGCAGACAACTCAACCCAAAATAACGATAACTCATCAGAAGAAAACAACTCTCCTAATGAAGAGATAGAAGATATTGCAAGTACCGAAGAAAATAATGAGACAAGTAATAATAATACAACAGAAGAACCTGAGGTGATAGAAGGTGAAGATGAAGATAATAGTATAGAAGCGGTATCAACGAGTAGCACGCCGCCAAGTAACACTTCTGAAGTTAACAATACATCTCCTGACAAAGTTAAGTGTTCTAGAAACATTGAAAAACAAGGAGAAGATTTTATAATAACGGTTTCTATCTATAAAGGTGTGAATGGAGGTTTCGCTAGAGTTAAAGAAGATATTCCTCTCGGTTTTACTGCAGAAAAAATTGAAGCAGCTGGCGCTATCTTTAAATTTGCCGACAACTCTGCTAAATTCTTATGGAGTCAAATACCAAAAAATGTGGAGAATGTAGTTATTAAATATAGGTTAACTCCCCCAGCAAATGCTTCAGGAAACTATACTATTAGAGGGTCTTTTTCTGCTGAGTTTTTAATAGAGGATCAAAAACCTAAAAAACTAAAAATTGCGACTTCTACAATAAGCGTTGGAGGAGCTTTAGCAGTCAATGATAATAATTCAAACACTTCTTCTAACAATAATGGAGACAGTAATAATTCGAATTCAAATAACAACACCAATTCAAATACAAACACTGATAATTCAACTGATAATTCTAGCGCTACTTCAGTCGGTTCAACTAGTTCAAACGGAATAAAATATAGGGTTCAAATCATTGCAGCGCATAATACTGTTTCTAAAAGATACATTAAGAAAGCATTTGGTTACAGCGGGCCAGTTAACATCGACAATCATCAAGGTTGGGTAAAGTATACTACAAATGGATACGCCAGTTATAAAGAAGCTAGATCTAATCGAAATTCATTAAACAGATACGACTTTGACGGGCCATTTGTAACTGCTTACAATGAAGGAGACCGTATTACCGTGCAAGAAGCATTAATGATTAGTAATCAATCTTGGATTCAGTAGTAAATTTATTCTTTGATAAAATTGAAACGGAAACATTAACTATGCTTCCCTTTTTTGGTTTATACAATTAAACAAAACATGTTACAAAGAGTTATAATATTTTTAATCCTTAATATGGTTAATAATAGTCACTTTTTTGAATGCGTATAATTGAACGTATTAAATATACTACGTCTTTTAAATTTAATTCTTACTACCATAAATGTACTTTACAACAGATATCAAACTTACACCTTAATTATAAAAACAAAAGCCATTGCTACATGGTGTAACAATGGCTTTTAAGAGCAATTTAATAAATTTTAATCTACATTATCATGTAAGAAAGAGTTGTTATCACTAAGACCTGTTCTGTTTTTTCCTTCTTCATCTTTAACATCTCCTAAAGTAAACTTAGAAACATTAGACTCTGAAGAATGAGGAACATCTTCTAAACGAATTTGTCTTCTTTTATAAGCTGGCTCACTTTCCATTTCGGTCAACCCACTTACTGTTTTTAATTTTTGACTATTTTGTCTTATTCTTTCAATACGCTGTTTCGCTAACTCTATGTTGTCCTCTATTGAAGGGATGTCATCGCTCCCTTTTTCAGCATTAACTACATCATTAATAGACTTTGAAGTAGCATCATCATTTGAAATAGCATCATCTAAATCATCATCTAAAAGGTACCTTACTTTTCCATCATTTTGTGAAGACTCGAAAGTTTCTGTTACTTCTTCTTCTTCTTCTTTTGAATTTTCTGGTTCTATCGAAGATCCAAAGTCCCAAACAATATCTTCACTAACGGTCTCAGAATCAGAACTAACTGGCGTATTAATTTCTTCCATTAATTCTGTACTATTATCTACTATTTCATTTTCTATTATTTCTTCTTCTTTTGTTTCTTCTGTATAATCATTTTCTACAGGACGTTTTATAAACTCAGGTTTTGCCTGCTCATCTTTCAGTCCTTCCCTAGTAATAATATAAGGTTCGCTTACTGCTTCATCTTCTTCAATAAATTTATTTTTTGGAGAATTATCCTGAACAGGGGACTGAATAGGAGTCGTAATCATTGTTGGACGCTCTTCTTCTAAATTTAACCTCACTTTTTCTGGTTGTTTTTGAGGCAAACCAGTATCTGGTGAAATATTAAAACCTGTTGCTATAATAGTAACACTTAATTTATCTCCTAATTCTTCGTCTTTAGCATGTCCCCAAATTACATCTGCAGTACTTCCAGCTTCATCTTGAATGTAATCAGTAATTTCCATGATTTCATCCATCAAAACTTCTTTATCTCCATAAGTAATGTTTAAAAGCACATATTTAGCTCCTTTAATATCATTATCATTTAACAAAGGAGATGATAATGCTTTTGAAACAGCTTTATGTGCTCTATCTTCTCCTTCAGCGTGAGCAGAACCCATAATCGCAACTCCGCTATCTTTCATTACGGTACTTACATCATTAAAATCAACATTTATTTGACCAGTAACAGAAATAACATCTGCAATACCTTTTGCAGCAGTCGCTAAAACATCGTCAGCATTTTCAAAAGCGTTAGCTAATGTTAAATTACCAAAAATCTCACGTAGTTTATCATTATTTATAATCAATAATGTATCTACTGCTTCTCTCATTCTTTCGACACCATCTTCTGCTTGGGTTCTTCTTTTTCTACCCTCAAACATAAAAGGAACGGTTACAATACCTACGGTAAGTATCCCCATTTCTTTTGCCAATCTAGCAATAACTGGAGCTGCTCCTGTACCAGTTCCACCTCCCATACCAGCGGTTACAAAAACCATTTTGGTATTGTTTGCTAAAATCTCTTTTATCTCATCCAAGTTTTCAATAGCGGCATTCATTCCTACATCTGGAATAGAACCTGCCCCTCTCCCTTCTGTTAAGCTAGCTCCTAATTGAACTTTAACTGGGACAGGACTAATGTCTAATGCTTGGTGATCTGTATTACAAACTACAAAGTCTACACCTTTGATTCCTTGTTTGAACATGTGGTTAACGGCGTTGCTTCCGCCTCCTCCAACACCTATCACTTTTATAATAGAAGATTGGTCTTTTGGTAAATCGAATTTCATCATTTTGCTCTTTTTTTATTAAAGTTTAAAAACTACTATTCGCTTAAGTAGCTTTTTAAACTGATTTATTATTTGTTGTTGTTTGTTCTTATTTATTCAATGTTGTCATCAAAGAAACTTAGTACTTTCTTAAAGAAGCTTCCTTGTGTTTTTTCAGAGTGTGTTCTTGTATTAACACCCTGAGTAGCTTTATACTTTTCGAACTCTTCAAACCCTTTAGCTACTAAACCTACACCTGTTGCAAAGAGAGGACTAGTGACATTTATGTTTGAGTTTGAACTTAAGTGCTCGCTCGGATAACCAATTCTAGTATCCATTCCTGTAATGTATTCAGAAAGTTGAGTAATGTGCTTTAACTGAGAACCACCACCAGTTATAACTATTCCTCCAATTAATTTCTTTTCGTATCCAGAGTTTTTAATTTCATAATAAACATGCTCAATCATTTCTGTAATACGAGCGTTAATAATACTAGATAAGTTTTTAATCGAAATTTCTTTTGGATCTCTACCTCTTAAACCAGGAATACAAACGATTTCATTTTCTTGACTTCCGTGAGGAAAAGCAGTACCAAATTTTGTTTTCATCAACTCAGCTTGACGGTGCATAATTGTACAGCCCTCTTTAATGTCCTCAGTAATTACATTTCCTCCAAAAGGAATAACAGCAGTATGCCTAATAATTCCATCATGAAAAATAGCAACATCTGTTGTACCACCTCCTATATCTACCAATACTACACCGGCTTCTTTTTCTTCTTCGCTTAGAACAGCAGAAGAAGATGCTAATGGTTCTGGTATTAATTCAGCAACTTCTAAACCAGCTTTAGCAACACATTTATAGATGTTTTTTGCTGCAGCAATTTGCCCAGTAATAATATGAAAATTTGCCTCTAGTTGGACACCAGCCATACCAATAGGATCTTTTATTCCACTTTGTCTGTCAATAATATACTCTTGAGGTAAAACATGGATAATTTCCTCTCCTGGCATCATGACCAACTTATACATATCTTCTATTAAAGAGTCGATATCTTGTTGACCAATTTCAGTATCACTATTATTTCTAGTAATCATACCTCTGTGCTGTAAGCTTTTAATATGTTGACCTGCGATACCCACATTAACGACATTAATCTCAATCCCTGACTTTGCTTCAGCCTCTTCTACTGCAGTTCGGATAGAGTGCACTGTTTTTTCTATATTAGAAACGACTCCACGCGTAACTCCTACACTTGGTGATTTTCCCATTCCTAATATTTCTATTTTTCCATTCTCGGTTTTTCTTCCGACAATACATGCTATCTTGGTGGTTCCAATGTCTAGCCCTACTACAATTTCTGGTGCATCCATGACTTTTATTTTATCTTTTTGAACAAACTATTTGGTTACTATATTTGACACTTATTGTGTCATAATTATTTAATTCTTTTGGGTTGATAACAGTTGTATAAAACTGAGATAATTTAGCCACCTTATCTTCAATATTATCAGCTGAACCTAACATAATTCTATTTTTTCCAACTCTTGGGGTTATTTCAAACTCTTGACTTTCGTTTACAAAAACTTGCAAGGTTTGTAATTTTATAAATTCGTTTTTATCAATAGCATTAGCAATGTCATATATATCGTCTAATAAATGAACTCGCTTTAAACTATCATTTGATTTAATTTGATTAACATTAATAATGTTTCCATCTGCGTAAAAAATACTCCCTGAAAAAACAGGAACTCTGGCTATATAACTATTACTAAGTGGCATTGTATATCCATCTTCATCTAAATAAAAACTAACTAAACCACTATTTGTTATCACTCTAGCTATCGGTCTACTTTGCTTTATTTCTAATGCAACCGTTCCATCATTTAACTTATAAACTTCAGCACTTTTTACCCCTGGAGTCTTTTCTATTATATCCTCTATTCTTTTTACTTCAATTTCTTTATACTCCTGATTATTTAATGAATACCCTCTATTCGAAAGCTGTTCTCGCACCGACTTTTCTGTAATAAAATGATGCCCCCCCTCTTGAGTTATATCTACTTTTGGAGCAACACAAGGAATGGCCGAATATGAATTATCGACAAATACCAATAGGATAAGCACAACTAACGTAAATGCACTCCAACTTAATATTTTTATTCCTTTTTTCATCTTAATTATGCACTAAGTACAATGTATTATGTATTATGTGATTTTTCTTTGGTTAACAATTCTTTTATAGGTTGCACTAATGTGTCTATGTCTCCCGCTCCTAATGTCAATAAGACTTCTATATCTTTTATGTCCAATTTGTTTATTAATTCCTCTTTTGAGATAACTTTTTTATGTTTTAAGTCTATTTTGTCTAACAACATACTTGAGGTAACCCCCTCAATTGGTAATTCTCTTGCAGGGTAAATTTCTAAAAGGTAAAGCTCATCTAACAGACTTAAGCTTTCGCTAAAACCTTCAGTGAAATCTCTCGTTCTTGAATATAAATGAGGTTGAAAAACACCTGTTATTTTTTTATCAGGAAACATTTTTCTAACTGAGTTAATACACGCTTTCAGCTCTATAGGATGATGTGCATAATCGTCTATGTAGACTAACTCTTTTGTTTTTATTTGGTATTCAAACCTTCTTTTTACTCCCTTAAATGTTTTCAACCCATTTTTGATCTCTTCAATAGACAAGCCTAATTCAATTCCAACAGCAAAAGCAGCTAATGCATTTTCTACATTGTGCAACCCTGGCAAACCTAGTACTACATCTTTTATCAGTTCCTTATGAGTTTGAACATCAAAACAGTAAACACTGTTTTTTATTCTTAAATTACAAGCATAGACATCTGCTTCTTCAGAAGCGGAATAAGTAATGGTATTCTCAAAGTTTAATTCTAATCCTTTCTTCAAAATTAACAGTCCGTTACTTGGTAACTTATTGACATAGTCCTGAAATGAAATTAATAAACTATTATGTTCATTATAAATGTCTAAATGATCAGCATCAGTTGATGTTACAATAGCAATATTCGGTGACAATGTTAAGAAAGAACGGTCGTATTCGTCTGCTTCAATTATAGTAGCTTTAGACTGGTTAGAAAAAACAAAATTAGAGTTAAAATTTGTACTAATCCCACCTAAAAAAGCATCACACTTATAATTAGCGCTATCTAACATATGAGCCACAATAGTCGAAGTTGTCGTCTTTCCATGTGTTCCTGCTACGCCTATTGTAAATGCATTTTCAGTAATCAAACCTAATACTTCTGACCTTTTTAAGACTTCAAATTCATTTGTTCTAAAGAAATTTAATTCATCATGAGTCTTTGGGATTGCTGGGGTATAAATCACTAGTGTATCTCTATGTTTATGCGACTTAGGAATAGCATTTATTGCATCATCATAATGAATAATACAACCTTCCTTTTCTAGTGCTTCTGTTAATGGTGTTTTGACTCTGTCGTATCCTGCAACGTTAGCATCTTTTGATAAAAAATAACGCGCAATCGCACTCATACCGATTCCTCCGATACCTACGAAATAAACATTATGTATTTTATCTAAATTCATTTTTAACTAATTACTTCTTCTTTTTTTCATTTTTAATAATGTCTAATATCTCTTGTGCTATATTTTTAGCAGCATCGGGCTTACCTAACTTAGCTATATTCATAACTAATTCGGACTGTAACGCCTCATTTTCGAGTAGAGATAATACAGTTGGCACTAATATCGTAACAGATTCTAAGTCTCTAACAAGTAGTGCTGCATTTTTATTAACAAGCGATTGGGCATTCTTCGTCTGATGGTCTTCTGAAACGTTGGGAGAAGGGACTAAAATGCAAGGCTTTTTTACTAAGCTTAACTCACTTACTGATAAAGCTCCAGCCCTACTAATGACAGCGTCTGCAGCTGCATAAGCCAAATCCATTTTGGCGATAAAGGGCATTGCTTTTATAGCGGAATTTCCGTTCTCTTTTGCAGCTTTCTGCATTTCTACATCATAGATTTTTCCTGTTTGCCAAATTAATTGAACATTAGCATTATTCAATAACTCAAAATTATCTTTTATACTGTTGTTCAAAGTTCTAGCACCAAGACTTCCTCCTATGATTAATATTGTTTTCTTTTTAGGGTCTAGACCAAAATGTTCGATGGCTTCCTCCCTTTTATTTTCGATGGATAAAATATCTTTTCGAACAGGGTTTCCAGTCAATATAATCTTATCTTTTTGAAAAAACTGGTCCATATTGTCATAAGCAACACATATTTTACGTGCTTTTTTCGCAAGCAACTTATTTGTAATTCCTGCAAAAGAGTTTTGTTCTTGCAACAAGGTAGGTTTATTACAACGTTCTGTCATTTTAAGTGTAGGGCCACTAGCATAACCTCCAACACCAACTGCTATATCTGGATTAAAATCTTTAACAATTTGCTTAGCAGCCTTTAAACTTTTTAATAATTTATATGGAAAAGCTAAATTCTTTACCGTCAATTTACGTTGTAAGCCAACAATGTCTAACCCTTTTATGAGGTACCCAGCTGCTGGAACTTTTTCCATTTCCATTTTTCCATTTGCTCCAACAAATAAAATATCGGCGTCCGGTTCAATTTCTTTTATGGCATTAGCGATTGCAATAGCAGGATAAATATGACCTCCAGTTCCTCCTCCACTTATTATAATTTTTGATGCGCTCATAATTTTAGACTATTAATTTTTAACTAAGCTATTTGTTGATTTTTTTTACTCTCTTTTTCTTCATCTTCATATACCGTTCGACTTACATTTAAGATAATACCGATAGAAATACATGTAAATAAAATAGATGTTCCTCCCATACTTATCAACGGAAGAGCCTGACCTGTAACAGGCAATAAGTTTACTCCTACTCCCATATTTATAAAAGCCTGAAAAACTAATAAAAAACTTAATCCGAAAGCCATGTAGCCACCAAATTTACTTTCTGTTTTAGTCATTATTTTAATGGATCGAAATAAGAAAATTAAATACAACAATAACATTCCTAAACCTCCTATCAAAGATCCAAAATCTTCAATTATAGAAGCATAAACAAAATCAGATTGAGCTGAATAAAGGTTGTTTTTAATGTCTCCCTTTCCAGGCCGCTTACCAAAAAAACCTCCAGTAGAAACAGCCATTTTTGCCATATTTGCCTGATAATTTTCTTTTGAGTTTCTTGGAGAATTACTTCCTTGAAAAAACTCCGTTAAACGCGTTTGCCAAGTCCCTACCC
>JAGXIB010000016.1 GCA_024635865.1 Flavobacteriales bacterium | reverse complement strand
TAAGTTTGGAGGAGCATCTGTAAAAGATGCTTCTTCTGTTTTAAACGTTGCAGAAATAATAAGTCTATATAGTGATGATTTAGTTATTGTGGTCTCTGCAATGGGAAAAACGACGAACTTGATGGAAGAGCTGGTAGAAGCATTTCTTAACAGTCAAAAGGAAGATTTAGTGCAGGTCTATCAAAACTTATATAACCTTCACTATGAAATAGTTTCAGATTTAGGGCTGACGAAGGATGAAGATTTTATTACGCTATTTGAATATAAGTTTGATGAACTGGAGCAAAAAATTAATCAAGACTGTTCGGATAATGAAGCTTATGAGTATGATCAGATAGTAAGTTTTGGAGAGGTTATTTCATCTACGATTATCTCAGGGTTTTTAAACTTTATTTCAATCGAAAACGAATGGTTTGATGCCCGTAAATTAATAAGAACAGATAGTTGTTATAGAGCAGCAAAAGTTAATTGGGCTAAGACTGATGAATTAGTAAATAATAAAATTGGAGCTTTTCTAAAATTAAATAAAACTAGAAAAGTGGTGATTACCCAAGGTTTTATTGGTCATACAGAAACAGGACAGGTAACAACGCTTGGAAGGGAAGGTTCCGATTTTTCGGCGGGTATTTTAGCTTGGTGTTTAAACTCTGAAGAAGTTATTATATGGAAAGATGTTCCAGGAATGTTAAATGCAGACCCTAAGTTTTTTAATAATTGTGTGAAGTTGGATCAAATTTCATTTAAAGAAGCGATTGAGTTAAGTTATTATGGAGCTTCAGTTATTCACCCTAAAACAATAAAGCCTCTACAGAATAAGAATATTTCATTGTTAGTCAAGTCTTTTCTTTCCCCTGAAGATTCAGGAAGTTTAATTCATGCATCAAGTGAAAACGACTCTAAAATTCCTTCTTATATTTTTAAAAGCAATCAAACGCTGATCTCTTTTGTTCCGCATGATTTTTCCTTTGTCGACGAAGCTGGCTTGACTAATTTCTTCTCTTTCTTTTCAAAAAGTGGAATTAAAATTAATCTAATGCAAAACTCTGCGATTAGTTTTTCTGTATGTATTGATTCGAGTCAGTCTCATAAGGAGTTAATTGTTCAAGAGTTTAAAGGTTTATTTGAAATAAAGTATAATGACTGTTTAGAATTGCTTACCATAAGACATTATACAGATTCAGTAGTAAATAAATTAACAATGTCAAAAGTAGTCTTGGTAGAGCAAAAGTCGAGACAAACAGCTCGTTTTGTTATGTCTGTTGGGTAGGTTTAAATTTTGTATTCTAACTTATGATGAGCTCATTCTTGACTTCAATGCGGTTTGCTAAAACTTGAGAGTTGATTTTTTCACTAAAACTAGAGTTGATTTGTTTTAAATTAATACTTTTGCACATTGAAATGAATAGGTGTAAACAGTAGTTTTTGCACTTTTATTACTTCGTAAATTAATAATTATTCGGGGGAATATTTAATGTTAATTTTTGGTTGACTTTATTTATTTCAATGGAAATAACAAGATGGATAAAAGGAATTTGGATAACAAATTAGAAAAAGTAAACGTTTTTGCAAGATTCTCTTTTGTAGGGATTCAAATGGCAGTGGTGATTGTTGTTTTTACTTTTTTAGGAGATTACTTAGATGGTGTTTTTGAGTTTAAAACGCCATGGATGACAATAGTCTGCTCTGTTTTAGGGGTTTTTGGAGGCTTGTATTTAGTTATTAAAGAAGTTATCTCATTAAACAAAGATTAATATGTATTTAAAGGCTCTATACAAAACACTATTTTTTTCCGTTGTCATTTTAGGCGTTCATTTTGGATTGTCTTTTTTAATTAAAGAACTTAGTTTAGATTCCTTATTGTTTATTCATGGGGTATTATTTTTATTAACTTATGGAGGATTCTGTATGCTTTTAGCAATTCATAAGTATGATCCGAATAAGTTAGGGTTTGTATTCTTGGCAATTTCTACTTTAAAGTTGTTGGTTTCAATTAGTCTTATTTTAGTAATGGTTCAAGTTTGGGAAAGTCCAAATGTTATTGCTATTCATTTTGCTGGAATGTATTTTATTTATGTGATTTTTTTATCTATTCATACATTTAAACTTCTTAATGACAAATGACAGGTAGCGTTTTAATAAAAAAAATAGCAATAAATTCTTATTGTTTTTTTTATGAATAAAAGTTTATCTATATTTGCATGAAATTTCAAGGAATCTAATAAAATGTTTAAAAAAGCGAATCTTTTAACAGTCATTTTTACAATAGGAATACTTATTGTAAATGCTACTGAGCCAGTAAGTTTAGACGTGCATTCAGAAGTGGAAAAGTCTAAAAGTTACGATCCAGTTCCAATGATTATGCACCATATCGCTGATGCTCATGAGGTGCATTTTTGGGGAGAGGGAGAAAAGGCTGTTTCTATTCCTTTACCAGTTTTGTTATGGACTAAAAACGGTTTAGTGACATTTATGGCTAGTGAGTTTCATCATGATGATCATGGTCATCATGTTGTTGAGAAGGATGGGTTGAAGTTCGTTAAGTCTCACGAAAAAATTTATTATGCTAATGAAACAGCTGATTCTCATGGGTCTTATGTCTCTCACGATGAAAAAGGTGCTTCTATCAATGCTAAACCAATAGACTTGTCTATTACAAAGAGTGTAGTGGGAATTTTTATTACGATGTTAATTTTATTGGTGGTTTTTGGTTCTGTAGCTAAAAGTTATAAAAGTAATGGAGGTGTTCCAAGGAGGTTAACAGGTTGGATGGAGCCATTAGTAGTGTTTGTAAAAGACGATATAGCAAAGGCTAATATTGGGGAAGCAAAGTATAAGAAGTTTGTTCCTTTTTTATTGTCAATATTCTTTTTTATTCTTGTTTTAAATCTTTTAGGGTTAACACCTTTAGGTTTTAATGTGACTGGGAATATTGCTGTAACTTTTGTTTTAGCAGTTATTTCTTTAATAGTGACTTTGAAAAGTGCTAACAAGAACTATTGGAGTCATATTTTCAATCCTCCGGTTCCGTTAGCGTTAAAGCCAATAATGATTCCAATTGAAATAGTAGGGGTTTTTACAAAACCATTTGCACTTATGATTCGTCTTTTTGCAAATATTACAGCTGGACATATTGTAATTTTGAGTCTTATATCACTTATTTTTGTAGCCCAAGCAGGAGCGGGAACAGGAATGGCATGGGGAATTTCTCCTGTAGCATTTGCATTAACATTATTTATATTTGTATTGGAAGTATTAGTTGCTTTCTTACAAGCTTATATTTTCACTTTGCTTACAGCATTATTCGTAGGAATGTCTGTTGAGGAGCATCATTAATTAAAAAAAATTATTAACCAGTTCGTTAAAAACGGACACAAAAACAAAACAAATGGTAGGAAGTGTAGCAGCAATCGGTGCTGGTTTAGCAGTAATCGGAGTTGGACTTGGAATCGGAAAGATTGGAGGTTCAGCAATGGAAGGTATCGCAAGACAGCCAGAAGCAGCAGGAAAAATCCAAACAGCAATGATTATTGCAGCAGCCCTTATTGAAGGTGCAGGTTTATTTGGTATTGTTGTAGCCCTTTTAGGGAACAACCCAGTATAACTAAGTTTATTTACAATCCTGTAACGGTTGGTTGCAGGATTGTAAATTTTTGTTTTAGAAAAAGTTAATAAACACATTATGGAATTAGTAACGCCTAGTTTAGGATTAATATTTTGGACAACATTAGCATTTGTTGTTTTATTGTTCTTATTAAAGAAATTTGCTTGGAAGCCAATTTTGGAAGCAGTAAATGAAAGAGGGGAAAAGATTGAAGGAGCTTTATTAGCTGCAGAGAAAGCAAAAGAAGAGATGGCAGAACTAAATGCTAAGAACGACGAAATGAGAAAAGTTGCTTTAGCAGAAAGAGATGCTTTAATGAAAGAAGCTAGAGAGATGAGAGCTGATATGATAGCAGATGCGAAAGTTAAAGCTGGTACTGAAGCAGACTCTATGCTAGCTTCTGCAAGAGAAACTATCTCTCAAGAAAAAGCTGCTGCACAGGGAGAAATTAAAACTCAAGTTGCAAATTTATCTATAGCAATTGCAGAAAAATTAGTAAAAGGAGAGCTGTCTACAGATGATAAGCAGAAGGCATTGGTTGATAATTTAGTTAATGACGTAAACTTAAACTAATTATGACTCATTCATTAGCAGGAAATAGGTACGCAAAATCTTTATTGGAAATAGCTGTAGAGAATAATAAATTAGAGGAAGTTTATAACAACATGCTTTTGATTGAGTCTACAATTAAAGAAAATAGAGACTTATCTGTTTTATTAAACAGTCCGGTTGTGAAGTCAACTAAAAAAGTTAGTGTATTAATAGCTATTTTTGGTGCTAAGATTGGAGATACGACAACTAGTTTTTTACAATTAGTATCAGAAAGAAAAAGAGAGCCTCTGTTAGAAGATATAGCTTTTTCTTTTATTGCCTTATATAAAAAGCATAAGAATATTATTGTTGCAGAAGTTACATCTGCTGTAAAATTAGATGATATTCAAAAACAAAATATTATTGCTTTATTAAAAACTGATGCTACTGTAGAAATGGTAGAAAAAATAGACCCTTCTATTATTGGAGGCTTTATTGTTAGAGTTGATGATAAACAAATTGATGCAAGTATCTTAAGAGAACTAAGTGACTTAAGACAAGCATTAAACTAAAATTAAGAAATTAAATTAATCTAATAAAATAGGGATATAAAATGGCAGGAATTAACCCAGCAGAAGTTTCGGCAATTTTGAAAGAACAACTTTCAGGATTTAAGACAGAAGCAGAATTAGAAGAAGTCGGTACTGTATTACAAGTAGGAGATGGTATTGCTCGTATCTATGGACTTTCAAGTGTTCAGTATGGAGAGTTAATACAATTTGATAACGGATTACAAGGTATTGCACTAAATCTTGAAGAAGATAATGTAGGAGCAGTATTATTAGGTTCTTCTAACAAAGTAAAAGAAGGAGATACCGTAAAAAGAACAAAAAGAATTGCTTCCGTTCATGTTGGAGAAGGAATGCTAGGTCGTGTTGTTGACACAATGGGTAATCCTATTGATGGAAAAGGACCAATTACTGGAGAGTTATATGAAATGCCTATTGAGCGTAAAGCTCCAGGTGTTATTTTTAGACAGCCAGTTGATGAGCCTTTACAAACAGGAATTAAAGCAATTGATGCAATGATTCCAATTGGTAGAGGACAACGTGAGTTAATTATTGGAGATAGAGGAACAGGTAAAACAACTGTTGCTATTGATACAATTATTAATCAGAAAGAATTTTACGATAGAGGAGAGACTGTTTACTGTATTTATGTAGCAATTGGACAAAAAGGTTCTACGGTTGCAGGTATTGTAAATAAATTAGAAAAAGCAGGAGCAATGGCTTACACCGTTGTTGTAGCATCTAACGCTTCTGACCCAGCTCCAATGCAATTTTACGCTCCTTTTACAGGTGCAGCTATAGGAGAGTTTTTTAGAGATACAGGAAGACCAGCATTAATTACTTATGATGATTTATCTAAGCAAGCTGTTGCTTACCGTGAGGTATCTTTATTATTAAGACGTCCTCCGGGTCGTGAGGCTTATCCAGGAGATGTCTTCTTCTTACATTCTAGATTATTAGAGAGAGCTGCAAAAGTAAATGCTTCAGATGAGATTGCTGCAAGTATGAATGATTTGCCAGCTTCTTTAAAAGGAATTGTAAAAGGAGGAGGTTCACTAACGGCATTACCAATAATAGAAACTCAAGCAGGAGATGTTTCTGCATATATTCCTACTAATGTAATTTCAATTACTGATGGACAAATTTTCTTAGAATCAAATTTATTTAACTCTGGTGTTCGACCGGCAATTAACGTAGGTATTTCGGTATCACGTGTTGGTGGTAACGCTCAGATTAAATCGATGAAGAAAGTCTCTGGTACATTAAAGCTAGATCAGGCTCAATACAGAGAGTTAGAAGCTTTTTCTAAGTTTGGATCTGATTTAGATGCTGCTACTAAGTCTGTTATTGACAAAGGAGCACGTAATGTAGAAATCTTAAAACAAAATGAAGGAGCTCCATTACCAGTAGAAGAGCAAATTTCTATTATTTACTGTGGTGTAAAAGGGTTATTAGGGAATGTTCCTGTTAAGAAAGTAAAAGAATTTGAAGAAGCTTTCTTATCATTATTAAGAAATAAGCATCAAGAGGTTTTATCTACTTTAAAGAGTGGTAAATTAACTGATGAAGTGACAGATACTTTAGAAAAAGTAGCAAAAGATATTGCATCTAAATATTAAATTAGATTAATAGACACTAGGTTATTTATACACCTAGTGTCTTAATTCTTATACATGGCAAACTTAAAAGAAATAAGAAATAGGATAACTTCTGTAAACTCAACAATGCAGATTACTTCTGCAATGAAAATGGTATCTGCTGCAAAATTAAAACGTGCACAAGATGCGATTACACAAATGAGGCCATACTCAGAGAAGTTACAAGAGATTTTAAGTAATTTATCTTCATCTTTGGATACTTCAGAAAATGAGTTCGCTAAAGTGAAAGCGGTTGAAAATGTATTAATTGTAGGGATTACTTCTAATAGAGGTCTTTGTGGAGGGTTTAATAACAACATTACAAAGAAAATAAAAGCATTAGCTGCAGCAGAATATAAGGATTGTAATTTGTCTGTTTTACCTGTTGGTAAAAAGATGATAGATGCAATGAAGTATACTGACTGGGTTAATAATGATCCTAACTTGTACCAAAACCCAGAAGAAATTTGGAACAAACTAAGCTTTAGTAATTCTAGCGAAATAGCGACTTCTTTAATGGATGCGTATAAGTTCGATAGGTACGACAAGATTGTCTTAGTTTATAATTCATTTAAAAATGCTGCGGTACAAATAGTTCAAAATGAGCAATTCTTACCTATTTTAGCACCAGAAGCAGGTGACACTTCTAATGTTACTGATTATGTCTTTGAGCCTTCAAAAAAAGAAATAGTAAAAGATTTAATTCCGAACTCATTAAAGGTTCAACTCTATAAGGCATTATTAGATTCTCATGCCTCAGAACATGGCGCTAGAATGACTGCAATGCATCAAGCTACAGATAATGCCTCTGACTTGAAGAAAGACTTACAATTGACTTATAATAAAGCTAGACAAGCGGCCATAACAAATGAAATCTTAGAGATTGTTGGAGGAGCTGAAGCTTTAAAAAACTAGTTTTCTAATTCATAAAAAATTAAAAGCCTATTTGAATTATTCAAATAGGCTTTTTTGTTATCAATAACACAATAGTTAGGCTAGTCTCTTTGAAGTTCAATTGTTAACCAAGGGTTGTCATAAGAATAATTAACCATTTTCATATAGTTTGCAAACTTTGGTAAAAAAACATTTTTTCTTCTATTTTGAAGGTCTATAATCAACTCGTCCCCAAACTTTTTTAAGTCAAAATCATTTTCTTTAATAAAAGGAATTTTAAGCCTTACTCGATATCCATTTTCTATCTCTATTACTTCTAGTGGCTTTTCATTATGGAATACAGCAGTTGGGTCTATCCCTTCGTAGAGTGTGTTTCCTATTTCTTTTAATAGTTCTATTCCAAAAACCTCTTTACCTTGATGTGGCACTTTGAAAATAGGAAGAGGAGCAAAGCTTTCTTCTATTTCAGCGAGATAGTCTTTTTGCTTTCTAATATACTCTCCAAAAACTTCAGAGTCAACATCTGGAAGTATTCGATTGACAATTACTGCATCTACATTATAGCCGTATAGTTGTAAGTATGAATAAGCTCTTTTCGATTCTTGAACGACCATTCGCTCTGGATTAGCAACAATTCTAATAGAGCATATTTCAGGGTCTAAAAAAACTTTTTGTATTGTTTCAAGTTTGTCAAAAAGTTGTTGCATTTCGTCATAACCTTTATCTACAGGAATACCAGTTGTCTTTCTTACAATTTTACCAAGTGTTTTAACTGCAAACTTTTGACCAGGAAAAGCTTTTGTTAACCAAGACTTTGTGACCTGTGGTAAACTTAATAGGGTAAGCGTTTCTCCCGTAGGAGCACTATCAATAACGATGACGTCATAAGTTTTTTCTCTATAAAATTTCTCTAACCATAAAAAAGCTGCTCCCTCCTCCATTCCTGGTAAAACAGATAGTTCTTCTGCTACAACATTCTTTACACCTTGAAATTTGAAGATAGCTTTCATCATTTCTTGCATGTTTCCCCAGTACTTTTTCATGGAGTAATAAACATCAAACTCCATACACCATAGGTTATCATCTATTTGCATAGGTTCAGGTTCTAATTGAAGGTCTAGAGCGTCACTTAAACTATGTGCAGGATCAGTAGAGATAATTAACGTCTTTTTCCCACTTTTTGCTGACTGTATAGCAGTAGCAGCAGCAGTTGTTGTTTTTCCTACACCTCCCTTTCCTGTAAATAATATAATTCTCATGTTCTGTGTTTAAAATAAGCTTTAGCTATTTTTTTATCTTGTAAAGATATTTAAAACATTCTAGATAATCGGATATATAGTGTCGGTCTTTACTTAAGTATGACTTATTTTTATAATTTTGAATAATCTAATAATGATAATTGATGATGAAGTTTATACTTATAGTTCTTTTTTCTACCTTATTTTTGCCTGTTGTAAAAGCGCAAGCAATAACTAATGAAACAGTTTTTAGTTTAATAACTTGTGATGAGGGGGACGAAATTTATTCTTTATTTGGTCATAGTGCAATAAGGGTTAAGGACACTAGGAATAATTTAGATTTAGTCTATAATTGGGGTATGTTTGAGTTTGGTAGTAATGAGTTTGATTTTCAAATGCGTTTCGCAAAAGGGAGATTGAAGTACTACATGGCTGAAGAGAGTTATCAGGGGTTCATCGCTTCTTATCAGTGGGAACAGAGAACTGTTAGAGAGCAAGTGTTAAATCTTAATTATAGTCAAAAAATAGAGTTGTGGAAAGAAATACAAGTTAATTACTTGCCAGAAAACAGGTATTATCAGTATGATTTCTTTTTTGATAATTGTTCTACCAGGATTGGTGTGTTATTAAGAAGTGTTTTGGGAGAAAGTGTCACTTTTAAGGAGCTTCCGTTAGCAAATCAATTAACTTACAGAGAGTTAATTGATAAACAAGTAAGGAAGTCACAACCTTGGTCAGACTTTGGAATTGACTTAGCGCTAGGGGTGAAAATAGATAAAGTAACCAATACTGAAGAGATGCAGTTCTTACCGAAGTATCTCGAAGAGTCAATGAGTTTAGCTATTGTCAATAAAAAAGATGGAGTAGTTCCATTAGTTGAATCTACTAATGTTTTAGTTCAAGGAGAGAAAAGATCTTTACAAGGTTTTGAGGGGACAACACCTTCATTTGTTACTTGGTCTATTTTTATTGTGGGCTTAATTATTCATATATTGAATGTGAAAAAGCTATCATTAGTTTTTGATTTTTTTTTCTTATTACTTATTAGCGTGTTAGGTGTATTAGTATTTTTACTTTGGTTTTATACGGATCACCAACCAACAAAATCAAATTATAATTTATTATGGGCTAACCCTATATATTTCATTTCAATTATCGTACTTTTCCTAAACCGTAAATGGGTAAAAACGTACCACTTAGTAATGGCTTTTTATTCTCTTATAATAGTCCTCTTTTGGATTGCCTTACCTCAAGAATTTAACGAAGCAGTTCGCCCATTAATTTTATTACAGGTTTTAATTTCGTATTATTGGTACCGAAATTTTAATACAGTTTTTTGAGTAAAAATCAAATAATCTTAGGGTAATTCCATTAATCGTCAGATATTTAGGTAGTTTTATATAAATAAACTAAAAAAATACTTGTTTTTTTTGTAGCATTGCATAATTACAAAAATTAGATTGTTATGAACAGAAAGTTACTTTTTCTCTTATCGCTTATTTTATGTTCTTTAGTCAGTCACTCCCAATCTGGAACTGACTTTTGGCTTGCTCCACCAGAGGTTACAGTTGGTCATGGTTCTGGGCATTCAATTTCTTTAAGAATTGCAACTTCGGCAAATCCCGCTACAATTACGATTTCTCAACCTGCTAATACAGTTGCTTTTAATGGAGGAACTCCAATTGTTGTAAATTTGGCTGCCAATTCGGCAACAAGTGTAAATTTAACTCCAGAGACGAATAATTTAGAAACAAGACCTTCAAATACAGTTTTAAACACAGGTTTAAATATTAGTTCAACACAGAAAATTAGTTGTTATTATGAAATAGGAACGGTACTTAATCCAGATATTTTTGCTCTAAAAGGAGACAATGGTCTAGGGACTCAATTTTACACTCCTTTTCAAACAAGTTGGGCGAATGGGAATTATTCACCTAATGCTTATACTTCTTTCGATATTGTTGCAACTCAAAACAACACAACGGTTCTTATTTATCCTCGTGTTCCTTTAGATGGGGGGCATCCAGCGTTAACTTCATACACTGTTGTTTTACAAGCTGGACAAACTTATTCTGGGTCTGTTACAGGGGGTGTAGGTATTGATAATCCTGCTGGAACAGCAATAGTCTCTGATAAACCTATAGCTGTTTCAGTTAAAGATGACTCTGTTAATCCTACTTCTGCCGGCTGTCGAGATTTAAATGGAGATCAATTGGTTCCTGTAGATATTGTTGGAACAGATTATATCGTTCAAAAAGGAGGGTTAACAGTACCAGAAAGTGCATACATTACTGCTACACAGAATAACTGTATCGTAACTGTAGCTGGGGTTGTAGTTACAACTTTATTTGCTGGAGAAACTTTTCGAGTTCCAATAACTGCTGCAGCTACTTATATTAATTGTTCTCAGCCAGCATATTGTTATCATATTTCTGGTTTTGGATGCGAGTCAGGAGGAGCTTTATTACCTCCATTAAACTGTGCAGGATCTGATCAAGTAAACTTTGTTCGTTCAACAACAGAATTTTTTGGACTAAATATTCTAGTGCCGACAGGTTCGCAAAATGATTTTGCCTTAAACGGTAACATAACTTTAATTCCTGGTTCTGCTTTTACTGTAGTTCCAAATTCTGGAGGTGCTTGGATGGAAGCACAAATACCTTTTAATACTACAGATGTTCCTGTAAATACGAATATGCTAATTACTAACACCTCAGACGCTTTTTCTGTCGGTATTATTAACGGTGGAGCATCATCTGGGTGTCGATTTGGCTATTTTTCTGAGTTTGCTGCAAAAATAGACATCAGTGCAGGACTTAATCAAACTATTTGTGCCAACGATACTGCAAATTTAAACGGTTCAGTTGCTGGAGGTTCAACAACAGGTATTTGGA
Source organism: Flavobacteriales bacterium (assembly GCA_024635865.1). Taxonomy (GTDB): domain Bacteria; phylum Bacteroidota; class Bacteroidia; order Flavobacteriales_D; family Parvicellaceae; genus S010-51. The sequence goes on along the minus strand of JAGXIB010000016.1, from coordinate 1,971 downwards.
CAGGTGGTTCTGGTCAGTTTTTGCCAAGTGCTACAGCATTAAATGCCACATATGTACCTAGTCCAGCAGATATTTCTGTAGGAACCATTACTCTTACTTTGACTTCTACAGGGAATTGTACTCCTGTTGATGATCAAGTACAAGTAAGTTTTAGTCCGGCACCAACTGTAAATGCTGGAAATGATGTTTCTGTTTGTGAGAATAATGCAGCAGTTTCCTTAAATGGAAGTGTAACTGTCGCTTCAAATGGTGTTTGGAGTGGAGGAGCAGGAACATACAGTCCAAATAATACCAGTTTAACAACTTCTTATACTCCAACAGCTGCTGAAATCAGTTCAGGAACTTTAGTCTTAACTTTAACAACAACAGGAAATGGTGTTTGTAATCCAGAATCGGATAATATAATTATAACTTTTACACCTGCTCCAACAGTTGATGCTGGTGTGCCTCAAACAGTCTGTGAAAATAATGCTCAGGTTAGTTTAGCTGGTTCAAGAACATTGGCTACAGGAGTTATTTGGAGCGGAGGAGGAACTTTTTCGCCAAATGTAAATGCACTAAACCCTACTTATAATCCTTCTGCAGCAGAATTGTTATCTGGAAGTACGATTTTGGGTATTGCTACAACTGGTAATGGTGGTTGTAACGCTGTAAATGATGTGGTAACGATAACTTTTAGTTCAGCACCAACAGCTAATGCAAATATTGATCAATCAATATGTTCAAACAACTCTGCGGTAAGTTTAACAGGTTCAACTACTATTGCAACAGGTGGACAATGGGGAGGTGGACTAGGCGTATTCTTACCTAATAATACCAGTTTAAATACTACTTACTACCCAACCAATAGCGAGATAAACTCAGGAAGCTTAAACTTGGTTTTAACAACTACCGGTAATGGTAATTGTGTTTCAGAAAATGACAATATGAATGTTACATTTACTGCTTCACCAACTGTTGATGCTGGCCTAGACCAAACGGTTTGTAGTACAACTCCTGCAGCATCACTAAGTGGTACAATAACGATTGCCGGAGGAGGAATCTGGTCAGGAGGTGGAGGCTCTTATAGTCCGAATAATACGAGTTTAAGTACTACATATACGCCAAGTGCTTCAGAAATAACAGCTGGTTTAGTGAAGTTATATTTAACAACAACAGGTAATGCAAATTGTAATCCAGAAGTAGATAGTGTTTTAATTACCATCACACCAACACCAGCAGTTTCTGCAGGGGCTAATCAAAGTGTTTGTTTTAATAACGCTTCTGTTAATTTAGGCGGTAGTGTTACTATTGCTACAGGAGGGTTATGGAGTGGAGGGTCAGGAACTTTCACCCCTTCAACTACAGATTTAAATGCTGTTTATGTACCATCACTAGCAGAGCGTAATGCAGGAACAGTGACATTAACCTTAACTACAACTGGTAATGGTAATTGTGTTCCAGTAAATGATAATATGACCATAGCTATTACGCCTGCTCCAACTGCAAACGCAAATATAGACCAGTCAATTTGTTCGAATAATTCTGCAATTAGTTTAAGTGGCTCTGTAACTATAGCTACAGGAGGCCAATGGAGTGGTGGGCTAGGAACGTTTACTCCAAATAATAACACTTTAAATGCAACTTACAATCCAACGAGTAGTGAAATAAATTCAGGAAGTTTAAACTTAGTTTTAACAACAACAGGGAATGCTAACTGTGTTTCAGAAAATGACAACATGAATGTTACATTTACTGCGTCACCAACTGTAGATGCGGGAACACCTCAAACAGTTTGTAGTACAACACCAGCAGCATCATTAAGTGGAACAGTAACTATTGCTGGAGGAGGAGTATGGTCAGGAGGAGCAGGGTCTTATAGCCCGAATAATACTAGTTTAAATACTACTTATACACCAAATGCTGCAGAAATAACTGCTGGATCAGTGAAGTTATATTTAACGACAACAGGAAATGCAAATTGTAATCCAG
>JAGXIB010000175.1 GCA_024635865.1 Flavobacteriales bacterium | reverse complement strand
TCTTGCAGATTGCTAATGTTTGTATTGAACTGAGTTGCATCAGCGAAATTAACTGTACTTGGTTGAGTATGCGTAGCATCCATGCTCCAAAGACCAGCAGCAGTTCCTGGAGGAGTGTTACCTGAAAGGGTAGTATTATATACACTACATAAATTTTGATCGATTCCTGCTACAGCATTTGGTTGATCATAGACATTAATAACCATGGTATCTGAAACAGTAGAGCAAGAACCATTCGTAATTGACCATACTAATTTATAAATCCCTTCTTGCAGATTGCTAATGTTTGTATTGAACTGAGTTGCATCAGTAAAATTAACTGTACTTGGTTGAGTATGTGTAGCATCCATGGTCCATAGCCCAGTCTCTCCCGTTGGAGGAGATTCTCCGTTTAAAGTAGCTAAAGGAGAATTACAAATGTTTTGATCAAGTCCAGCAGCTAACAATAAAGAGGACTCGATACTCTCATAGGAAAAACCAGTCGACACTCTAGGATCTACGCAAGAGGTAGATAGACAAGAAACCCCATTCACAGTTACGAAGTTTGTAATCTGAGTACGGTCGCAAACATTATGGTCTATTGTTGTGTTTAACGAAAAGTCTATTGTTTCATTATTGTTAACTCCAGCAGGGTAGTAGACATAAATTTCTTGATGGTTACCGACAGTTACAACTGATCCAAAAACTGCTAAATTAGTTCCTGTAGAGATAAAAGAATTAGGAATGTAAGATAACCCATCAGGGAGAATAAAAATTGCTGAATCTTGACTTCCCGTTGTTCCTCCAATGATTGTAGTCACAATATTAAAACTTTGAGTATTTCCAATAGGAGCCAAGTTGTTAATGGTACTAAATGCATCATATGGGGGGAGAGCTCCATTAATGACTAGACCATTGGATGAAACAATTGTACCATTACCTAGGGCGGGAGAACTGCATGGACTCGTTGCAAAGGCTTCAAATATGATTGCAGAGTTAGAAATATAATTACATTCTAATTGCAGATTAATTTTTATATGAGCAATCCTTTCCTCAATTGAGCTAGCATTCGATGTTCCCATTATTCCAGGTTGACCTAAGATATCTGGATGATCTGAGATATTTAAACGAACTCTTCCAGAAGGAGAAACAGTATAAGTTACTGCAGAAGTACCTGCTAAACCACTATTATTTGGATATTCAACATCAACTGAGTTGATAGTCATTCCAGTGATACCTCCAGGTATGTTGAATTCTACATAAGGATTTAAAATATCTGCAATTTGTGAGCTTGTTAAATCTAATTCTATATCGAATGGAGTACATAAAGTTAAGCTTCCTGATGGTTGGTTTGTAATAGACAATTGAACTTGTCCTTCTTGAGGAGCTAATGTCATTATTATTGAGTCTTGGTAACAAATTGAAGCTAAAGGTTGATAGTCAGCTGGGTACTGAGCACAATCCCAACCATGTTTAACAATTAAGTTTTCGTTATTACAACTTGTGAAGGTAGCTTTAAACCTAATTTTACGACATTCACCGATTGACAATGCCCCAGCTTCTATATTGACAGCTCCTCCAGATTGAGAGAAATTTACAGGTGTTTCTACGCCAGCAATAACTGAAAAAGCACTAAGAATATTTATACTTGGGTTATCCTCGATTTGTATCCAATTAAAGTTTACATCTTCAACGCTGGTATTACAAATTTCTACATCAAAAGTAGCTTCATTTCCTGTCCCATTAACTAAAGAAGACGGAGATTGAAATAAAAAGGTTGGTGGAGTATAGTTAAAAACGTCAGTGTCTGTTCTTACTACTGGATTAGCAACTCCATATCCCTCTTCTTTAAAATAATGAGTTAATGTATAATTAGACGAAGGAGGAGTCTCACATGTCCCTCTAAAGTAAACCCTAAACCTCTTAGAGTTTTGACCTCCTTGATCTATATTAGCGAAATTACCTTGTGGAAAAAAGGTTACTACATTTCCATTTTGAGAGAATCCAATATCACCCCCAGCAATTGAATATCCCCCGCCACCTATCCAAATGGCATCACCAGTAAAAACTGCTCCTTGAGGCAATACAGCAACACAAGAATCCCATATTGATGGAGGACGATACTCTCCAGGATGCAAATCACCAAAACTAGAGTAGTGATATAAAAAAAGTTCTATACTTGAGTTAGCACAAATACGAGGATAAGAGATGTAATTAGATACCCCATAACCAATTTTCCCATAGGTTGCTCCATCACCTAAATCATTGCAACTTTTTATAGTCCCTCCATTATCACTATAAAAGTTACCTCTAAATGTAGATAAATTAAATAGAGTTGATGTGTTTATTGTAGTTGGGATGATATAGGTTAATTCTACCCATACGGTATCAAGATTATCGTATGTGCCTCCATTATAACTTGATAAATCAAATGATTGAGTATGATTTTCCCCTATTGAGTTTGAGGTTCCAGCAGGCAAAACTGTAGCAGCTGATGTTGTATTTGAAGAATTATCGTAAGTAATAATTTGTCCTTGAACAAAAGTAAGCGCATTAACTCCTCCTCCTCCCGGCATAGTAGTATATCTTAAATCCAAATTTAAATTTGTTAACGTAGTATCAGATATTGTTCCTACAGCATAGACAACCATTGTGTCTCCTGCTAAATAATTGTCTAGGCTAAAAGTATTATTTAGAGTCACATATGTACTCATTGTAGGGTCTGTCCATCCTTCTGATACTCTTTCTGCGTTAAAGCTTAATATAGAAGGGCCTTTACAAGGACAAGAACAATGAGTTACAAGGTCAATTGTTCCACAATGAATATCTTCATCCCAGCAAGTACCACACTTATAATTAGTTTTATAATCAATGGAGACACTTCCTCCACAGTCACCTATTCCACATACATAGCTTAAAGGGAAATCGACAAAACTATAACTATAAGCTCCTGATGTGTAGGTAATCGTATTTCCTACTTGGGAAAAGCTAGCGGGAGCACCTGTTTGTAATGTTACTCCACTGGGTACGGTTAACTCTATACTCCATGATACATCTGGGCCATTAACCCCACTAGCGCCATTACACGCTAAGCCAATATACATGTGTGGTTTAATGCTGACACTGAAATTATCAGCATCATTTACATCTGTAGGCGAGTTAATAAGGGTAGGGTTTAAATAGTTTCTGATGACATTTGAATAGTCTAAGTCTCTTCTAGAAGGAGCTCGATCACTGTAGCATTGATCTTGGTAATTAACATCAAAATAGACATGCTCCCAGCTCATATAGTTATAGTAATTAGATTCCCCACAATTACTTCTAGGACTTGTTGTGTAATCAAATGTTAATGTGGTTGATCCACCTGGGGGTAAATCATCATAAAAACCATCACCATCAAGATCGTCTAGGCCTCCTGGCCCATCTGGATCCGTTGTAAAAAAATCTGGGGGAATACTTACGGTGCTTCCAGATCCATTTCCAGGATAAAAATTACTAGGTAGTGTTGTAGGAGTAAAAACGGTCCCGTTAATAAAAATAAAGTTAGATACGCTTCTGGTTCCATTATAATCAAAGGCCCATAATGGGTTATTAGTAGAAGTTGAAATTGGCGACTGGTTATGACCTAAACCTAAATTAATGTTAACATTATAAGCCGTACCTCCAGCACTTGCTGTTGTATTCTCTATTTTTACATGAAAAGTAGTAGGGCTACAAAAATCGGGTCTTCCAGCAATTTCTGTCACTGTCACTATTGGAACATCTGCTCCAAAATTTAATGATCCTAATTGAACTGGGGCCATTTGACAAATTTCACCTATACTGCATCCCCAATAGGATTGGTGCCTTATATTTGTATTTTGACAACCTAAAACATCAAATGACTCTGTGAATGTTATTCTTTCACCATTTTCAAATAAATTATTCCCTGTGTTAAAAGGAAAGACAGAAAGGTCTATTTCGTAAAATAAAGTATCAGAACTTATTGATGATGGAGTTAAATTTGTCCCATTATGAATTAATTGATAATTTGTAATGCCACTTCCAACAACAACAAAGTAGGTGAAACTAGAAATTGTACCATTACCTCCTTGGTCTAAATCTATTGTTCTGCTGTAGCTTCCACCTATAATGGCATTAATAAGTGGAATTGATTGAATACTTAAAGATGCTGCGTTCAAATTATAACTGGCTATGTTTACATCATTGTCAGTAGCTGAGTTATTCCCTCCAATGTCTTGAAAATTGATAGTATGAGCATCTTTAAAGATACCTGCATTATTATAAAATTGAACAGCATTACAATCAGCAGACCTTTCGAATGAGAACCTTACTATATCTCCAACAGCCCAATTAATATTTCCAGGTCGTTCTATTGAAAATACAGGTTGATTTAAATTTGATATATTAACTTCAGCAGCTATATAGTCAGAAGATCCTGATTGAGAATTAATTGTAAGAGATCCAGGTGTGTATAGAATTCCATTTGGTAGGCTAAATACAACTTCGAAAGAATTACAACTTGCATTTTTTCCTGTTACCTCTACATTTGAGAGTGAATTACCGTTTCCACATGAGCCAATATCTTGAGAAGATAAGATAACTCTATATCGGTTGTTATCTATTTGTCCGTATGAAAGAACAGAGTATAAGAGTCCAAAAAGAGCTATTAAGTAATGTTTAATATTCATGTTATACTTGCTTTTTGTGGTAATAGGCCAATTGGCTTTCTATAGAGTAACGTTGTCCATAAGCAGAAAGTTGCTTTTTATTCATTCACAAAAATAAAATAACAAACTTAAATAACATAGTATTATATGACTGATTGGCAAAAATAAAGGAGTAAATCGGTCATTTTTACATATAAGTTACTTTTTGCAATAGAAAGTAATGAAATAATGACTGTTTTTTTTTGGTGGATAAATATTTGGGGAGTTAAAAGTAAGTTTAATCAAGAAATACAAAAAAAAATGGATTTTAATAAATTTACAACTAAATCGCAACAAGCTATTTCTGAAGCAAGACAAATAGCTGTCGATAATAAAAATCAACAAATAGAAAATGGTCATCTATTAAAAGGTGGCTTTCTTGTTGATGAAAATATATTTCCTCATATTTTTAAGAAAATAGGAGTTAATTTGAGTGTGTTTAATCAGGCGTTAGAAGGTATAATTAGTTCTTACCCTAAAGTTACAGGTGGAGAAGCGCAACTTTCAAGAAATGCCCAATTATCATTGGATAAGTCGTTAAGTATAGCCAAGAAAATGAATGATGATTTTGTTTCTTTAGAACACATTCTCTATGGTATATTAGAAAGTTCAGGAAATACAACGCAATTACTAAAAGACCATGGGGTTAATAAAAAAGACTTAGATATTATCATTGCTGACTTAAGAAAGGGGGAACGAGTTACTTCACAAAGTCAAGAGGAAACATACAATTCTTTATCTAAATATGCGATTAATTTAAATCAACAAGCAAAGGATGGTAAATTAGACCCTGTTATAGGTAGAGATGAAGAGATAAGAAGAGTTCTACAAATACTAACACGAAGAACTAAGAATAATCCGATTCTAGTTGGAGAGCCTGGTGTCGGAAAAACAGCAATTGCTGAAGGAATAGCTCATAGAATAATTAGTGGAGATGTTCCTGAAAATTTACAAGGAAAAGTAATCTATTCTCTGGATATGGGAGCTTTAATTGCAGGAGCGAAATACAAAGGAGAGTTTGAAGAGCGTTTAAAAGCGGTTATTAAAGAGGTTACTGGTTCTAATGGCGAAATCATTTTATTTATAGATGAGATTCACACTTTAGTTGGAGCAGGAGGTGGACAAGGAGCAATGGACGCTGCTAATATATTAAAACCTGCCTTAGCAAGAGGGGAGTTAAGAAGTATAGGAGCAACAACTTTAGATGAGTATCAAAAATATTTTGAAAAAGATAAAGCTTTAGAAAGAAGGTTTCAAAAAATCATGGTTAATGAGCCCGATACAGAAGATGCAATTAGTATTTTAAGAGGGATTAAAGAAAAATATGAGACGCATCACAAAGTACAAATAAAAGATAGCGCAATTATAGCTGCTGTAGAGTTGTCTCAACGTTACATTACGAATCGTTTTTTGCCAGATAAAGCAATTGACTTAATAGATGAGGCTGCGTCTAAATTAAGAATGGAAATTAATTCTAAACCAGAAGAATTAGATGAAATAGAAAGAAAGATAATGCAACTCGAAATTGAACGAGAAGCAATCAAACGAGAAGGAGATGAAAAGAAACTGAATCTTATTGCAGAAGAGTTGTCGGATTTAGTAGAAAGAAGAGATAGCTTCTTAGCAAAATGGAAAGGAGAGAAGGAAGTAGTTGAAAAAATTCAAAATGCGAAAGAAGAAATTGAACATTTAAAATTAGAGGCTGAACAAGCAGAGCGATCAGGAAATTTTAGTAGAGTTGCAGAAATAAGATATAGTTTATTAAAGCAATTAGAAAAAGAGGTAGAGTCAGCTAAAGAAGAATTAGCTAAAATACAAGTTAATTCTAAAATGATAAAAGAAGAAGTAGGTTCGGAAGAAATTGCGGATGTAATTGCTAGATGGACAGGAATTCCGGTAAGTAAAATGCTAGAAAGTGAGCGAATGAAGTTGCTTAAGCTAGAAGAAGAATTAGGAAAGAGAGTAGTGGGGCAATTTGATGCAATTGAAGCAGTAGCAGATGCGGTAAGAAGAAGTAGAGCTGGCTTACAAGACACAAATAAACCTATTGGATCTTTTATCTTTCTTGGTACTACAGGAGTAGGAAAAACTGAATTAGCTAAAGCTTTGAGTGAGTATCTTTTTGCAGATGAAAATGCTATGACAAGAATAGATATGAGTGAATATCAAGAGCGTCATGCAGTCTCTAGGTTAGTGGGAGCTCCTCCGGGATATGTTGGTTATGATGAAGGAGGTCAGTTAACCGAAGCAGTTAGAAGAAAACCTTATTCTGTTGTTTTATTAGATGAAATTGAAAAAGCACATCCAGATGTTTTCAATATTTTACTTCAAGTTTTAGATGATGGAAGGCTAACAGATAATAAAGGAAGAGTTGTTAATTTTAAAAATACAATCATTATAATGACTTCTAATATTGGAGCTAGCTTAATACAAGATAGTTTTGAGGGGTTTGAAAATAAATCTACTTTAGAACAAATAGAAGTAGTTGAAAACACAAAAGAAAGTGTTTTTAACGTGTTAAAACAAACAGTTAGGCCTGAGTTTTTGAATAGAATTGATGAAACAATAATGTTCCAACCTTTGACGCTAGAAAACATAAAAGAAATAGTTTCTATTCAGTTAGAAAAACTGAAAGAGAGATTATCTAAAACTGATATAGAGTTGACTGTAACTGAAGAAGCTGTATTAGAAATTGCTAGATTAGGTTATGATCCACAGTTTGGAGCTAGACCAGTAAAAAGGGTCATTCAAAGATCTGTTTTAAATCAATTATCTAAAGATTTATTATCTAATAAAGTATCTACTTCAGATAGCATAGTGTTAGACTTTTTGAATGGAAACTTAGAATTTAAACAAAAAGATAAAGAAGTTGTAGCAACTTAAAGAATAAAAAAGAAAAACCGATAACAATTATTGTTATCGGCTTTTCTTTTTTATTAACTTTTTATGATTTGATAATTTTCATCTGGTTGTTTTCTAGCCTCAACAATTTCTTGAGGTAGATAATCAAAGAAAGTATCTCCTCTTAATCCCAGCCTTAAACATTCTAAAGGAATCATTTCATTGTAGGCAATGTTTCCAAGATTTACATTAGGTCCAAATAACTTAATGAACCAAACCTGTTGTTTTTTTGCAGGAGCTTCCCAAAGAATTTGTTCTGGTTTTACTTTTGCAATAATTTTATTAATTAACCTTGTGTGAGGTTGTCCATTTGGCCTAAAAATACCAACAGACCCACTTTCTCTTCCTTCAGCAATAACTTTCCAAGAACCTGCTTCTAATTCATTAGTCATCATCTTTATCCATTTTGCAGGACTAATAATAATACCTTCTTCTTTAGAGCCAACTTCACTCATTACAGTTCCTTGCTTTTTCAAGACGTTTATGTATTCACATTTCTCATCATGAGGAATCACAATTGAACCATCTGAAACTTCCATTAATTCTAACCCATATCTATCGACTAACCTTCTATAATCATCAAACATATTTCTAGCTATAAAAGCTTCAAACAATGTGCCGCCTAGGTAAGGTCTAATATTAGCTGACTTATATAGGTCTATTTTTGCTTGAAAGTCTTTAGTGATATAAGAGGTTCCAAATCCAAACTTAATGATATCAGTTATGTGTCCAGAGCTGGCTATAAAATCTTCAGTCTCTCTAAGACTAAGTCCTTTATCCATCATCATTGTTACACCTGAATCTCTTGGTTTTTCACCTCTGTCTGGAATATTTGGTAAGTTAAAATTTATCATAATGTATATTTAAGGCTAATTATTTATGTTTATTAATTAGTTCTAGTATTTCGTTTAATTTATTGATGTCAGGATAAAACTCTAGCAGCTGTTTATGTGCTTCGTAGTTTTCCTTTAATGCTAATTTTAAATTCTTTTTAGCATTTTCAATGTCTCCTTTTTGTAAAAGATACGCCACTAATCGGTAACGTAAATCTTCATTGTTATTGTTTTCTTTTAATCCTTTTTCTATAATTGATGTCGCTTCGTTTACTAACTTATTTTCGAAGAGTAAATTACTATAATCAAGCCAAGCATCTGTATTGTTAGGGTCTAGTTCTGTTACTTTACTAAATGCTAGTTTGGCATCGTCACTTAGCCCTAGTTTACTTAATAGCTCAGCATATAAATACCAAAACTCAGAATTAGAAGGGTCTTTTTCAATTCCCTTTTCCATATATTTTACAGCATCTTGACTTTTATTTGTTAAGTCCTTTACGACTCCTATTCCCATCCATGCATCAGCAAACTCATTGTCTAATTCAATACTTTTTTCGTAAAAAGTAAGCGCTTTAGAATAATCTTCTAATTTTTCATGGCATTCACCAATCATACAATAAACAAAGGAGTGAGGCTGCTCTAAAACAAAAGTACTATTTAGTACTTTTATGGCTTTTTTATATTCTGTTAGTTGAATGTATGCATTTGCCTTTCCGTAATAAGAAGCAGGAAAATGTTTGTTAGTGACAATACTGTAATCGTATGCAAATACTGCTTTTTTGTTCTTTCCTAGTTTAGCGTACATGCTTCCTAAGTTAAACCAAGCAACATAAGAATAAGGATTGTAATCTAGATATTTTTTAAAGAACTTGATTGCTTCTTTTTCTAAATTTAACTCACCATAAGAAATTCCCATTTCAAACAAAATCATTTCATTCTCTGGAGATATTTCTATTGCTAGGTGTAAATAATCTAATGCTTTTTGAAAGTCTTGAATGCGTTGACATTCAAAAACAATGTCCATTAAAACAGATTCTTTATCTTCTAATTCAAATTTTAATGCTCTTTCATAAATTTCAATGGCTTCAATTGACTTTCCACTTCTTGCATTTAAGTTAGCGTATTCTAGAAGATAGTCAACATTATAAGGGTGAACCTCTACAATGTTTTTCATTGTCCTTAATGCTTTAGTCTTATTTCCTTTTAGAAAATCACATTCGCAAACAATCATCAATAAGCTTGGCGAATTAGGGTATTGGTCTAGTCCTTTATTTGCTATAGCTAGTGTTTGTTCTAGTTGGAGGTCTTCTAGAAAGTACTCAGCAACTTGTTCAAACTCTTCTACATCATGAAATACAGCATTTTCCTCGTTAAGCATATTTTCTGCTTTACTAACAAGTTCTACTCTTTGTTTTTCACTATCGAATTGTTCTTCCATTTGTATTTTTTTAAATAAAAAAGAGACTCAATTAACAAAGATATTCAATCTATATTTAATATAGGCCGATAAGTCTTCCTTTTTATCTACAATAAAGACCTCAATAGTTAATAAACTAACGTGTTTTATTTAATGTGTAGAACTAATTTTGCCCCAAAATTACTAGTGGAGTTACGAAAAGAAAAGTCAGGAATGAAGTTAAACGATAAATCATCACCTGCATCAAAATGCAATAGATGTCCTTGAACATTAGCGTCAATAATGTTTAAAGCATAGACGGCTAGGCCTGCAATAATCGAATAGTCTCTATATTTTCTATAAGCTTCTTGTACTGGGTATAATTGGTCGCTGGTATAATCTGGGTAGTATTGAAATTCATAATTAGGGTCTAATCTGGCTGTTCGTTCATTAAAAAAAGCTTTATATTCTCTTTGGTTAAGAATGGTTGAATAGATACTCGCACCAATTCCTCCATATACGATAGGAAGTTTCCACCATAGTCTTGAATTTCTATCTTTTGGTTTGTGTCGATTATTATAAATCTGTCCTGTCCCAGGGAGTATAGCAGATAACAGCGCAGCTTTTTTTGGAGAATGTAAAGTATCTATGTTTTCTCTTCTATCCAAACTATCTAAAACTATTTCAGATTGAGAAAAAGTGATGTTAATTGATGAGATTATTATTGCAATATATAAAATTAACTGTCTAATAATGCTAATATTTTTTCAAGGTGCTCCTCATTAGAAAATGGGATAGAAATTATTCCCTTACCATCTTCTTTTTTAGCGATCTTAATTTTACTGTTAAAATGAAAACTTAAATCTTCTTGTAGTCTTTTTTCTCTAAGCGATAATTTGTTCTTAGTCGGGTTTTTATTAGACGAAATAGCTTCCTTACTTCTTTTTGCTAATTCTTCAACGGCTCTTACAGATAAATTATTGTCTAAAATTTGACGGTAGGCTTTAATTTTTTCTTCCTCTTTAGTAAAGCTGAGTAGAGCTCTAGCATGTCCCATAGAAATTTTTTTATCCCTTATGGCTACTTGAATTTCGGATGGTAAGTTAAGTAATCTTAAATAGTTAGTAATAGATGCTCTACTTTTTCCAACACGTTCTCCGACTTTTTCTTGAGTAATATTGCACTCATCAATTAAACGTTGGTAACTAATTGCTATCTCCAATGCATTTAAGTCTTCTCGTTGAACATTTTCAATAATAGCCATTTCCAACATTGTTTGGTCGTTGGCTATTCTAACATAGACGGGCACTTCTTCTAATTCAGCAAGTTGAGATGCTCTAAATCGCCTTTCTCCAGATATAATTTGATATTTGTTAGCGCCTAATTTTCTAACAGTGATTGGTTGAATAATTCCATGTTCTTTGATAGAATCAGTCAACTCCTCTAAAGCTTCTTTTTCAAAGTGAGTTCTAGGTTGAAAAGGGTTTGCTTCTATTTGATTGATGGAAACTGAAGCTACTCCACCTACAATAGGTGTCGGTTTATCAGAATTTAGTGAACTTTGTTTAGAGCTTGAGTTTTCATTTGTTGAATTATTAGAACTGTTGTCTAACAATGCTCCTAAGCCCTTTCCTAAAGCGTTTTTTTTTGCTGCCATAATTATTATATTAACTCTCTATAACAGGTTCAACTTCATTTTTTTGAATTAATTCTTGTGCTAAGTTAAGGTAATTTATTGCTCCCTTACTACTAGCATCATGCATAATAATTGTAGCTCCAAAACTAGGGGCTTCACTTAATTTAATGTTTCTATGAATAATCGTTTTAAAGACTAACTGCTGAAAGTGCAAGTTTACATCTTCTACTACTTGGTTAGAAAGGTTTAACCTAGAGTCATACATGGTTAAAAGTAACCCTTCAATTTCTAGACTTTTATTTAGTCGTTGTTGTACGATTTTAACTGTATTTAATAATTTACCCAATCCTTCTAAAGCAAAATACTCACATTGAATAGGAACAATTACAGAGTCTGATGCTGTTAATGCATTTAATGTAATTAGTCCCAAAGAAGGAGAGCAATCTATAATAATATAGTCAAATTGATTTTTGAATTCATCAATAATTCCTTTCATGATATACTCTCTATTTTCGAGGTTGATCATTTCTATTTCTGCACCAACTAAGTCGATATGAGCTGGTAAAATAAATAGATTAGGGTTATTTGTTTCTAATATATTAGGAGTAGTCCCATTAATTAGAGAATGATAAAGACTATTTTCAATTGTCTGCGGGTCAAACCCTACGCCAGAAGTAGAGTTCGCTTGTGGATCAGCATCTATTATTAATGTTTTTTTATCTAAAACACCTAAACTTGCTGCAAGATTTATTGCAGTTGTTGTTTTTCCAACTCCACCCTTTTGATTTGCTATTGCAATTACTTTTCCCATCTCTTAAATCTCTTTAGTTTGTCCTATTTGTAATAATATCAATTCTCCATCATTATGAATGAACTGTTCTTTTGCTTGTTCATGGTCTATTTCAATGTATCCAAAAGTGTCGTAATGCATTCCAACAATTTTATCACAAGCAATAAAGTTTGAGGCTATAACAGCTTCTTCAACTCCCATTGTAAAGTTATCTCCAATAGGAAGTATTGCAAAATCTAATCTAGTAAACATTGGAATTAGTTTCATGTCCATTGTTAACGCTGTATCTCCAGCAAAATAGAAGTTTCCAGCATTTGATTCAACGACAAATCCTCCAGGATTACCACCGTTAGTTCCATCAGGTAAAGTACTACTGTGAATAGCTGTAACATATTTTACTTTTCCGAAAGGAAAATCCCAACTTCCACCATGATTCATAGGGTGAGTTTTTTCAATTCCTTTTTTATTAAACCACTCAATAATCTCAAAATTAGAAATAATAGTTGCTCCAGATTGTTTAGCTATTCTTTCTGCATCTGCAACATGGTCTTCATGTCCGTGAGAAATTAGTATGTAGTCTGGTTTTATCGACGCTATATTAATGTCTTTAGCTAACTCATTTGGAGAGATAAAAGGGTCAAATAAAAGTTTAATTCCTTCTATTTCTACCTCAAAACAAGCGTGACCAAAATATGTTAATTTCATTCTAAATTATTGAAATAGGTTTAGTTTAACTGGTTGAATAACCAATTGGTACAAATGTACATTGTTTAATACCATTTTAATTAAAGTGGGGATAGCATTTATAAACAGAATTCTGTTTATTGGTTTATATCTTGTTAATAACCATCTCTAGATGATTTATTCTTACTTAGAGTAACTCAGTACAACTTTCTGAGACCAATTGGTGTATCGCTAATGATGAAAATAGGCTCTTATAGTGATTTTATTACAATATATATTCTTCTTGTTATCTATATATACGTCAACTAAAACATCAAATAGGGGGTTAATTATAATAATTACCTAAAGAAACCATTATTTTTTCTAATTTCTTTTTTATTTGAAACCCATTACAGGTGTGATTGTTGACTATTATTGCAAAACATAAATTTTTACCAGAGGCACTTTTCACATAGCCAGCATAGCTTTTTATTCTAGTCATTGTTCCACTTTTAGCTCTAAGGTTTCCTTGTATTTTAGTTTTTCGACCAATAGACTTTAATGTTCCTGTTTTGCCAGCAGTTGGAAGGGAGCTATAAAAAGTTTTACTATATTTACTTTTCTTCTTCATATAGGTTAGTACCTCTACTAAATGTTCTGCAGAAACGGCATTAGATCTAGATAGGCCACTTCCGTCATTCATATAGAAGCCTGTTGAAAGTAGACCTTTATTTTTCCAGTAGTTAGAGACGGCTAGGGTAGAAGAGAAGACACTTCCATTTTTGTATTTTTGAACTCCAATGTGCCTTAATAAATGTTCCGCAAACAGGTTATTACTAATTAAGTTAGTCCAATAAATAATTTTTGAAACAGAAGGAGAGTTGATGGTATCAAAATTAATTCTATTTTCATTGATTAAGGAAGCTTCATTCTCCATTCTTCTTGTTGTTGTTGCGGATTTTAATACAGCTATTCCATTTCTCCATAAACTAGCTTCTAACTCAAAAGCTGCAGTATAGGCTGGTTCATGCATAGATCCTTTTACATCGAAGTTTTCACTTTCTAAAGGAATGTTTCCTTTTACAGTTCTCAAGCCATCGTAAGGAGCTCCATAAATATAAGCTTCATCTTTATTGGTTGTCCAAGAACGAACAGCATTTCTAATTTCCATATCTGGAGTATATGGTTCAAAACAATCAATTTCTGTAGGATCTCCTTTTGTAGGTCCAGAATTAAAATATAAGTGCGTAGTATTATCGAAAATACTTAGTCCAGAAATTCCTGTTCCATAATAATTGCCCATGTCTCCCCAGCTCCAAGTTGAAGGAACGTATTCATAAGTAAAGTAAGAAGCGTCACCTATAATTTTACCATCAATTTTATTAATTCCTAAATTTGCTATCTTATGACTCCACTCTTCGATTAAATAAGGAGACTTAAAGAAGCGACTTCCCAATGTAGGGTCTCCGCCACCTTTAATATAAATATTTCCATGAAGTGTACAGTTAGAATCTATATAGCCATCGTACTGTAAATAGGTTTTGAAATTACTATAAGAGCCTAATAACTGTAAAGCAGTAGCAGTAGTTATGACTTTCATCGTAGAAGCTGGAATCAAACTATTACTAGGATGATGTGCAGCAATTATAGTGTCTTTATCAATATCTTTTACTAAAAAACTTACAGAAGCATGCTTTAGTGAAGGGTCCTTGATTAATTCGTCAATAGCTTTTTGAATTGAATTTGCTCCTGCTATTTGTGAGAAACTATCATAGCCAAAAAATAATAAGATGAGTGTAAATAATAGTTTGAACATATTAATTTACGAGTCTCTCTAATAAAATTGCTATTAATTCATCAACTGATTTTTTATAATCATCACTAAATGTTTTTGTAAAACGATTAGCAATAATAGCGCAAACTGTTGCAGTATTATGACCTAACATACCTCCTAGCGCATAGAGTGCTGATGTTTCCATTTCAAAATTTGTAATTCGATGTCCTTCGTAACTAAATTGATTTAGTTTTTCATTTAAATCTGGAACGTTCGCAGATAGCCTTAAGCTTCTTCCTTGAGGTCCATAAAAGCCATTAGCAGTGGCAGTTATACCTTTAGTCATTCCTTCTTCTAACCTTTTTATTAGATCAGAATCTCCTTTCACAAAATAAGGTTGATTCAATTCTTCTTTCCAGTTAACGTCTTTAATAAATGCTTTTTGCAATGCTAGTTCATCCTCTTCGAAAGAAGTCTTGTAGAATTGAGCTAGTCCATCAAAACCTAAACCATAAGAAGAAATCACAAAAGAATCTACAGGAATATCTGCTTGTAAAGCTCCACTTGTTCCCAGTCTAATGATGTTTAATTTTTTCGGGTTTTCTTTTATTAATCTAGTTTTTAAATCAATATTTACGATAGCATCTAACTCATTAATGACAATGTCTATGTTGTCACAGCCGATACCTGTTGAAAGTGCCGTAATTCTTTTTCCTTTGTACCAGCCTGTATGAGTTACAAACTCTCTCTTTTCTTTAATAACATCTATTTTATCAAAAAAGCTAGAGATTCGCTTCACTCTATGTTGATCACCAACTACAATAATATCTTCGGCTATATCTTCAGGTAATAAATCTAAATGATAAACGCTTCCATCTGGGTTTAGAATTAATTCTGATGGCAATAAAGGGGTGGTATGCTGTATTGATGAATTTCTCATAATTTAAAGATACATTTTTTGAAGAATATAAAAATATTATTTTCCGATTACTTCTACGACAGCATTAATCACAGTTGAAATAACGAATTCCATTTGCTCTTCGGTTAAGTCATACCAGACGGGAAGTGAAATTTCACCTTTATAGTTGTCATAGGTATTAGGAAAGTCATTAATATTATAGCCTAAATTTTTATAAAACGAAAGCATTGGTATTGGCAAGTAATGAACATTTACAGCAACTTCTTTTTCGCTAATTTTTTGAATAATGCTATTCCTCTGTTCTTCAGAACAACTAATTATTCTTAATAGATATAAGTGGTAAGAGCTAGTTTTAGTTTCTGTTTCGTAAATAGGAATATTAGCCCATTTATGAGGTTTAAGTCGTTCAGAATAATAATCAAATATCGCCTTTCTTTTTGCAAGTGTTTCCTCATATCGGTCAATTTCTACTAACCCAATAGCCGCATGAAGATCAGTCATGTTACATTTAAAACCGGCTTCTACAACATCGTACTGCCAAGCTCCAACTTGCATTTTGCTGAAAGCATCCTTTGTTTGTCCATGCAGGCTGATGATACTCAGTTGCTTATATAGCGCTTCATTATCGAAAGGTTCAGGCAAGTTGAGGCAAATTGCTCCGCCTTCCGCAGTTGTAAGG
>JAGXIB010000174.1 GCA_024635865.1 Flavobacteriales bacterium | reverse complement strand
GACCTGGATTGGGGAATCCCAGTACCGCTGGATAATGCAAAGGGAAAAGTTTTGTATGTTTGGTTCGATGCTCCGTTAGGTTATATTTCTGCTACTAAACAATGGGCAGCAGATAATGGAAAAGATTGGGAGCCTTATTGGAAGTCTGATGATACAAAATTGGTACATTTTTTAGCAAAAGATAATATTGTTTTTCATACCATTATCTTCCCGATTTTATTAAAGACGTTTGGAGATCATATTTTACCAAATAACGTTCCTGCAAACGAATTCTTAAATTTAGAAGGAAAGAAACTAAGTACTTCTCGTAATTGGGCTGTTTGGGGACATGAGTATTTAGAAGACTTTAAGGAGCAACAAGATGTATTGCGTTATGCCTTAACAGCCACGATGCCAGAGAATAAGGATAGTGATTTTTCTTGGAATGATTTTCAGGCTCGTAATAACAATGAGTTAGTTGCTGTCTTTGGAAACTTTGTAAACAGAACATTAGTGTTGACTCATAAATATTATGGAGGAGTAATCCCTGAAAGAGGAGAGCTAAATGATTTTGATAAGGAAACGTTAGCTGAATTAAAAGTAATCCCTGGAAGAATAGCAAAGTCTATTGAAGCTTATCGTTTTAGAGAAGCTTTGGGTGAGGCAATGAACATGGCACGTTTAGGAAATAAATACCTAGCAGATTCTGAACCATGGATTGTAGTTAAAACGGATGAAGAGCGTGTAAAAACGATTATGAATATTGCTGCTCAAATTACAGCGAATTTAACCATTGCTTTTGAAGCATTTTTACCGTTCACAACTGAGAAGTTGAGAACAATGTTAGGAATCGATAAGTTAGAATGGCCTGAAATAGGGCGTGACGATATCATTAAAGCTGGGCATCAGATAAATGAAGCGAGTTTATTGTTTTCTAAAATAGATGATGCCCAAATAGAAGCACAATTAGTAAAACTAGCTGCGTCGCAAGAAGTGCCAGCCGAACTACCTGCTCAGAAAGAGACAGTAGAATTTGAGGATTTTACAAAGTTAGACATCAGAGTAGGGGAAATTATTGAAGCTAAAAAAGTAAAGAAGACGAAGAAATTATTAGAACTAACAGTAGATACTGGTTTAGATAAAAGAACAGTAGTTTCTGGTATTGCAGAGTTTTATTCTCCAGAAGAGGTAATCGGTCAAAAGGTATCTATTCTATTGAATTTGGCTCCACGTAAAATAAAAGGAATTGAGTCTCAGGGAATGATTTTAATGGCTGAAAATGATAAAGGTGAATTAGCTTTTGTTGCTCCAACGAAAGAAATGTTGGCTGGAGGGAATGTGAGTTAATATTAGAATGAAAGTGTTATTGTTTCAAAAGATTATATCTAAACTTTTGAAATAATAATTTATATTTGCTTTTAGGTATATATGATATAAGTGAAGTCTAGAAATCACAATGTAAAAAAAACGGGGCGAAACTGAAAAGCCAAATGAGTAGGGAATAAAAAACAAAATTATGAAAAGTAAAATTTTAATGTCATCTATTTTATTGTATTTAGCTTTTTCGCTAAGTTCATGTGTAACAACTAACAAGGGTTTTCAGTCTAGCCCTGTGGTTTCAAGAAATGTAAATTTAGATCCAATTAAGGCAGACATAAATGTAAATGAAAAAACAAAATTAAAAGGGGAAAGTACTTCTTCTTATTTTTTAATATTTAGAGTTAGTGGGGACAAAACTTTTGCAGATGGAATAAATTATAGTACTGACGCTTCTGCAAGTATAATTCAACAATTAAATCCTCTTAGAGCTATACAAGCTGGAAGATTAAATAAAGTTAGAGGAGCTGCTGCTTATAAAGCTTTAGGTACTGGCGATTATGATGTTTTAGTTCATGCAAATTATACAATCACTATTAAAAATTACTTAATTTATAAGAAATATAAAGTTACTGTAGAAGGTTATGGAGCTAAGTATGAAAATTTCAGAACAGAAAGACAAAAAATAGTAATCTTAGAAGATGGAAAAGAAATTATCCTTCAAGATAATTAATTACTCTAAATATATTGGAGTTAAATAAAAAAAGGGCTTAGGCCCTTTTTTTATTTATTAGACTTTCTTATCACTATAAAACTCAAACTTTCCGATTTTTAAGTGCATCTTTTTTCGGTCTTTGTTCTCTGTCTGTTCAAAAGAAATCTTCTCTGTTTTGTTTGCAGCAGTAGTTATTAAATATTCCTTGTCTATCAATTGGTTTTTATTGTTCTCGTCATTAAATAGCTTGGTCTTTATCGTATTATGAATGGCTTGTTTTAGTGTTGGTATCGTTTCTTTTACTTGAGGAATGTTCTCTTCAAAATTCTGCATATTACTAACCAAAGCAATGTTTTCGTTTATTTTTTCTATCTCTTGCTTTTTAATGTAAGGAGTCATTTCTTTTTCTATAGGCAATGGTTGTCTTTCTAACTTAGGAAGGTTTTTTATCGAGTCTATTGTTTTTGTGGGAGCTACTTTTTTATTCTTATAGTTGTTGTTCGCAATAGATTTCTTTGTTTTAAGCGGTGTGGTTTGTAATTCCTTGTTAGGTGTTGACTGAGTCTTTAATGAGTCAATATGAACTTCCTGAATGTCTTGCAAAGCTTGAAATTGATATTGCTGTGTCTTGTTATTAGTGTTTAAAAATAAGAATAATAGTAACGCAGCAGCAATAGCCATAGCGTAGGGCCAAAATACAATAACTCTATTTTTTTGTTTCAGTTTATTCTTGTTAGGAAAAACGATATCTTCTTTTGGAAGAATGGTTCTTTTATAGCGTTCTACTGTTGATACATATAAGGCGTTCTCTGCAATAAAGTCTGTATATTCTTGTTGGTCATCATGGTCTAGCTCACCTTCTAGTTCAGCAATAATATAATGCTCGATGTTAGACTCGTCTAGGTGCTTTTTTAACTCAGGTTTGTTGTCTAACTTAATTTCAATGTTAGGTAAATTAAAGTTTTCAAAATGCTGAAACTCTTTTTTTAAGTCAGCGTGAAGTTCCATGAATTCAAATAACGCTTGAGTGTCTTGCTTCGTTAATTTATTGTCAAAATAGTCAATAAAAAAAACTTCATAGTTATGTCTATTTATTTTTTTCATTAGATGACTGTTTCTATACTTTTTAAATAATGCTGTAAAAATTTACGCGCTCTATAAATGTTTACTTTAACCTGAGCTTCTGAAATAGAAAGTGTATCGCTTATTTCTTTATAAGAATAACCTTCATAATCTCTCAGTAAAATTGCGGAACGTTGTTTCTCTGAAAGACCTAAGATTGCTTCATTTAGAATCTCTTTTAAATCTGAATATTGATTCTCATGAAACAATTTTTTCTCATGACTTTCTTCTATCCTAGTACTTCTTTTTTCTTTTCTGGTGTAATCTACTAGCGTATGATAACTTGTAGTGAAGAGGTATGATTTTACTTTTTCGAAAGTAACGGACTCATGTTTCACCCAAAGTTTGGTATAAGTTTCTTGTACAATGTCTTTTGCTACTTCTTCATCATTTATGCTTTTTAGTATAAAGCGGTAAATGTTATCAGAGAAGAGGTCAACACTTTTATTGTACTCAGTTCTAGTCATAATTAGAGGTAGGACGATTAACTGGTAAAAAAGTTACAACAATAGATTTAAATTCTTACCCCTACAACACAAACATCGTCCACTTGGTCATTCTTTCCTTTCCAACTCATAAAACTATCATCTACTAATGTTTTTACCTCTTGCATTGGGAGGCCTTCATGTGATGTGAGCAGGTGTTTAAATCGTTTAGAAAGGTATTTTTTATTCCGTTTACCTCCAAACTGATCAGCATAACCATCCGTAAAAATGTAGATTTCATCTCCTTCTTCAACATCAATTTCATTAATTGTAAAAGGATGCTGTTTTACAGCATGCAAACCTATGGGTTGCTTGTCTCCTTTTACTTCGTATAAGCTAGTTTTATTTTCTTCGTTAAAATAATTTGGTTCAATAACCTTATTATTGCTCTTTAGCTCTTTATTGTTGTGTCTAACTATCCAAATAGGATTATTTGCCCCAGAAAAATAGATTTTTTTATTCGTTTCATTATAACAACAAAAAGAAAGGTCCATCCCATCTTTTATTTTGGGGTTTGGTAAGTGCTGTTCTAATGTAAGTTGAACGGTTTTGTTTAGTTCATCTAATACTTGATTGGGATAGAGTAACTTTTTAGAATAAAAAATTTCATTAGAAAGTATGGTTCCAATTAAAGAAATAAAAGCTCCAGGTATACCGTGCCCTGTAGAATCAGCAACACAAAACAAGATGTAGTCGTCTTTTTTATTCCACCAATAAAAATCCCCAGAAACAATATCTCTGGGCTTATAGAGGAGGAAAGAGTCAGAAAGTAATTCTGTGATTTTCAGCTCCGGGAGAGAAGCTTCCTGAATGAGTTGAGCATAATCTATCGATTGCTTAATTTCTTTGTGTTGTTCTTCAAGTAATTCTTTCTGGTCAAATATTTTATAGTTCTGTTCTTCAATTCTTTTTTTCTCTTCTTCAATGGTCTTGGTAGCTTCTTGAATTTTTTTCTCCAATATCGCTTTCTGTTTTATTAATTGATTTGTTTTCCACTGGATAATAAACAATATAATAGTAGTAATGATCAAAATCACTAGAATAATGAACCATATACTTTTCCAAAATGGAGTTTTTATTTTAAACTTAATAATCAGTGGTTCTACATTCCATATTCCGTCAGAACTAGCACTAATAATTTTTAATTCATAAGACTTACTAGGAAGGTTTGTAAAATTAATAAAGTTTCTTTTTGTTGGGGAAGACCAATTTGTACTAAAGCCTTCTAAGTACCAACGGTATTTTACTTTTTTAGGTGCGTTTAAATCAATGCCTATAAAGTCAACAGAAACATTATTAGATGAGTATTCAATGGTAATGTCGTCAATGCTATTTGTGTGACTTGTTCTTAATGATTTTTCTTTATTAAATGATTCAAACTTAATTAGTCTTAAATAAGGAGCAGAACTAATATTTTTATAGAAAAAAGGACTAGAGCAAACAATACCTTTAACTGTTCCTAATAATAAATCGCCTTGTTTTGTTATGAGTTTAGATTTTTCAATGATTTCACCACCACTTACTCCTTCATCTTTTTCATAATTTTTAATATTAAAAATTTTGTTTTTATTGTCTAGGGTTACTTTATCAACTCCTTTTTCACTCCCCAGCCAAAGTATATTCCCTTTAACTGTAATCGAATAAATATTATTAGAAGTTAGGCCACTCTTTTTAGTGAATTGTTTTACGATTAAAGTGTCTTCAATGTTTTGATTCTCGATTAAAAAGAGCCCTTTTGCGTCTGTCCCAATCCATATATTGTTTTTTTTGTCAATAATTATAACAGATATATTTTCTATTTTTTTAGAGAGTTTAGGAGTAACAAAATTTCCACTACTTGTTTTTATCCGAATATCATCGTGTCTATATCCAATCCAAATGTTGTTTTGATTGTCTTTTGCTAAAGTAGAAACGTCGCTGGATGGAGTTTCTTCATTGTCGATTAACTGAATTGAAAATTCTTCTGGGAAACTTGAGAATGTTATTTGGTATAATCCATCTTCTCCTCCTGCCCAATAAGTGCTATCGTTTTCTTGAATAATATCATAAACTTCACCTTTTAGTTTCGTATTTTCGTTTTTTAAAGGATAGAACTCCTTGAAATCTTTTGTTAAGGTAATGCCTTGCTTTGTTCCTATCCAAATGTATTGATGACTGTCTTCAAAGAGTGAAAAAACTCTGTTATGAGTTAGTCCGTCTTCTTCTGTGTAATTTTTTATATTTTTTATTATTCCTCTATCTAGGTCAAAGGTTGAAATACCATCAAAAGTTCCAGCAATAATTTTATTGTTAATGGAAGACTGACAAAAAGATAAAGCTTGATTACTAATTAAATTCTCTTGAGTGGTATATGTAATAAAGTCTCTAGGGTTAAAACTATTAATTCCGCCAAAAAATGTGGCAAACCAAAGTGTTCCATTATTGTCTAGCAATATATCTCTAATCCTATCGTGGCTAAGACCATTTTTTTTATTAAAATTTATAATTTCCTCTTCAGTAATGCAGCTAACACCTTCTCGAGTACCTAGCCAAATATTCCCTACTTTATCTTCACAAATAGTCCGGATTCTATTGCTGATTAGTCCATATAAACTATTATAAACTGCAGAAATAGAATCATTAGTTTTTAAAACCCCATTTTCTGTTCCTACCCACAAATTTCCTTTAGAGTCGTTTTCTATGGAAAGGACTGTAGAGTCTGGTAATTGGTCATTTAGCTTGGAATACTGTATTTTATTTTCGTAGTTAATAAAGTACAGTCCCTTTTCTGTTCCTATCCAAATTTTACTATTTTTATCTTTATAGATTATTCTAACCTTAGTGTCGAAAACAGATTCGTCAATATAAGGGATGGACTTAATTGTAGATTTATTTAAAATACTAACTCCACTGTTTGTTCCAATTACTATATTTCCTTCAATGTCTTCAGTTATGGACCTTACATAGTTATGACTAAGGCCTTCGTTTGTGGTGAAGTTTTTGATCGAATCGTTCTTATATAAACTAAGTCCTTCTGTTGTTCCAAACCATAAGTTATGCTTTGAATCTTCGTATATCGCTCTAACTTTCCTAGATGGAAGTCCATCTGCTAAATCTATTGTTTTAAAGTTTTTGCCATCAAATCTTGCTACACCTCCACCATCAAGCGTTACCCATAAATACCCTTTAGAGTCTTGAAGTAATGAGTAGGCTCCAGATCGAGGAAGTCCCTGTTCTACTGAGATGCCTTTAAAATTATAATGTTGAGCAAAATAATTGCTAATACTAACACTTACAATAAAGTGTATTAGTAGTAGATATTTTATTTTTAGAGTCACGACTTGAAAGATACAAAAAAGGAGTTAATTGCTTCTGATACCAATTCACTTTCTTCTAAAAAACTCATGTGATTACTATGGTGTAAAGTTGTTATAGAATGAGCCTTACCCAATACGAGATTCTTTATTTGTTGGTAAGGAATTGTTGTATCCTGAATACTTGAAATATAGTGAGTCGGAATATTTCTAGTGTTTTGAAAGGTATCATTTCGCTCTTTCATAGCTTCAAGATAACTGATGATCGTTTTTGCTTTTATATTTTTAGCATTTGCTTGTATTTCTTGAATCTTTTTTTTCTGAGCAGGCCTGTTATCTTCTAAAAAAAGCCGTTCAATGACATTGTCTGTAAATATTGTAGGGGTAATTTTAACTGCTCTAATGGCTTTACTTCTATCTATTTTTTTTTCTTTAGAATCACTAATTAGGTAACTATTAATTAGTGTTATTGAACTAATTTTTATAGCGCTTATGTTGGCAAGCTCTCCAGAGATATAACCTCCTAAAGAGTGACCAATAAGGTGTACGTCCTTTAATTCAAGCTCTAAAATAGCGAGGGCGATTTGTTTAGCTAACTCTTTTATTGTTCCTGTTTTTTCATCATTACCAGTATGACCCGGTAAGTGAATTAGGTAAGTGTTATAATCATTTTTAAAATGAGTTAAAAAGTCATTCCAAATAGCTGCAGAGCAGAGAAAACCATGAATAAAAATAAGTGACTTACTGTTTTCTTTTTGATCGCCTGCAAGTGTTAACAATGAATTACTTTTCATTCTAATGGCTAATCCTGAATAAATATTTCAACTCTTCTGTTTTTTCTGTTTTCTTCTGTAGAACAGTCTGCGGGATCAGGGCACGGATTAATGAGCTGTGTTTTGCCTGCGGAAACTGTTGAAATCCTACCTGAAACTCCTTTTCTGTTTAGGTACTTTTCACAAGCTCTAGCTCTTTTTAACCCTAGTTTTTCATTGTAGCTAGAAGAGCCTATGGCGTCGGTGTGTCCATAGATCGTTATGCTTTTCGTTGGGTTACTTTCCATGTATCGAATAACTTTTCTTAACTTCGAATAACCTTCTTCAGTTAAAGTGGATTTGTTATAATCGAAGTATATATTTTCAAAGGAAGTAAGCAGTGGTTTTTGAGTTTCTTTTGTTATTTTTTCTACCACGTTCTTTGTTTTAGTTACTTTAGCATTAGAAGACTTTTTATCAATTTTAATGTCGTATTGTGCCGTTCCTCTATCGATATCAAAGTCACTCTCCCCATCAAAACTAAATTCAATTGTTTGAAGGTCATAATCAATGACATCAATTTCTATTTCATAGTCTATATCTTCTTTAAAGTCGTAACTGTATTGTCCATTTTTATCGGTCGTTAATTCAGCCAGTTTTTCTTTATTAGCATATAGATCAAAGGAGGTATTAGATATAATTTCTTGATTCAGGTCCTTTAATGGTTGTTTAGTGTTTAAAAGATCTTTCCCTTTAAGTTGTATCGTTTGCTCCATTCCATTTTCATCTATAAATTTCACAGTGTAGTCATCGTCAAAGTTGTATTTTGTAGTGTCATTGATGTTCCAAAACCCACCTTCATCAGTGTCAAATGAACCCATTTTAATGTCTTTTCCATAGATTGTTATATCTGCAAATGGAATAGGAGCTCCGTCCGAATCTCTAAGCGTAAATAAAGTGTTTTTACGCTCAGGAGAAGTTACTTTAGTGATTGTTGCTTTCTCTGTTTTATTAATTTTCAAATCATATTGAGGTTGTCCTCTATCCAATTCAAAGTCGTCTTGCTCGTATGCAAATTCAACTTTCTTTAACTCATAGTTTTGAGCTTTAACTTCAATTTCATAATCAATGTTTTCATCAAAATCATATTCATATTGTCCATTAATGTCTGTTGTAATATCAGCAAGCTTTTCTCTGTCCGAGTAGACATCAAATTTTGTATTAGAAATGGTTTGGTTATTTTTATCTTTTAACGCTTCGTTATCAGTCAAAATTTCATCTCCATCAATTTTTATAGATTGCTCAATACCGTTTTTATCTTTATATTTTATCGTGTAACTGCCTTCAAAATTATAAAGAGAAGAGTCTTTTATATTCCAATATCCATCTTCATTAGATTCAAAAGTGCCGATTTTTATGTCTTTTCCATAGATGGCTATATCTGCAAATGCTATAGGCTCTCCATTTTCATCTTTCAAGGTAAATAAAACTTTTTCGTTGTCTGGATTTATAATTTTTTCTAGCTTAGCTTTTGGTGATTTAGATTTGTCTATTTTTATGTCATATTGAGGTTTTCCTCTTTCTATTTCATAATCTTCTTGGTCTATATTAAATGCTACATTTTTTAGTTCGTAGTCAATTACTTTAATCTCAATTTCATAATCTATATTGTCATTAAAGTCATATTTATATTGACCATTTTGATCTGTTGTTAATTCTGCTTCTTTTTTTCTGTCTGCACTAATGTTAAAAGAAGTTGTTTTTAGTACTTTGTTTTGAGCGTCTCTTACTACATTTTTGTTTGAAATAATTTCTTCAGCACTTAGATTTAAGGTTTGTTCATTGCCTTTTTCGTCAATGTATTTAAGTGTATAGTTAATAGATTGGTTAAACACAGACTTATCTTCAATTTCCCAAAAACCTTCCTCATTTGTTTCAAAAATACCCATTTTTACATCTTTACTGTAAATAATAATGTCTGCGTTAGGGATTGGATTCCCGTTTTTATCTTTTAAGGTAAAGGTTGCAGGTTCTCTTTTTATATTTATGTTTTTTAGCTCCTGCTTTTTGTTTTTTAAACCAATGTAATCATAGTCTTTTTCAAAACTTATAATTTTAGAAAGGTGATTGTTTTTTTTAAACTCAAATTGATATGCTTTTTTCAGGTCGACAGGTATGAGAGTTGTTTTGTTTTTTATGTATTCGGTTGAGTCCACAAGGGTCCAATTCTCGCTGTTGTTGTTTTTAGAGTAGTAATATATACTAGCTCCTATAGGAGTTTCATATTGGTTGTAAATGTTTATTTTTAAGGTGTCAATAGGACTGTATTCAAAGAAAAGTAAATGATCTTGTTTGTTCTTACTTATTCTATTGCTAGCAATGTAGCCGTTGTATTTTGAGTTCCAAATCATAGAAAAGTCATCAAAACTACTATTCACTTTTTTTCCTAAATTAAGAGGTGATTCTGTTGTTACGGTTTCATTTAGTGGGTCTATATTGCAGACAGCAGAGAAGATGTCTAGACCACCAAAATTCTGATGCCCTTTAGAAGAGAAGTAGATATGGTTGTCAAAGTAAAAAGGATAAACCTCGTCGTATGTAGTGCTTAATGTAGTTAGTTCTTTAGGAGTTGACCAACTTTCATTTTTATAAAAACTGTAATAGATGTCGAAGCCTCCTGTTCCTCCTGATCTATCGCTACTAAAAAAAAGCATGTTATTTGTTGTGTCAAAATAAGGGGTTGCTGAGTTTCCATTTTCATCGTTTATCGATAATACAAACTCCTCAGGGTCTCCCATTTTATATTCAAATAAGTGAAGAAAATTTGTTGCTTCTTCAGAGATGTTGTAGTTCTGTATGTTTTTTTCTTTGTATGAGCTATGCTCACTAATGTTTCCAGAAAATATTATTTTATTTTGAGTAAAGGTAGTTGGTGTTCCTCTATAGAATACTTTTTGTTCATCTAGAATTACTCTTGAGCTATTAGACGTGCTAAAAAGTGTGTCTTCATTTTTTACTATGTTGTATAGGTCATAAAAAGTAGTTTCTTGCTCATTACCCTTTATGGGAAGAGATATTATTAAACTATTAGAGTCTAAGGCGGTCATTCCTAAAAAAGAAGTTCCAAAATCTATGTTAACAGTGCTTATTTTATAAAAAGAGTCTAGTGCAGATGCTTTATATTGAATAGGGAAATTAACTAAGTTTTTGAGGTAGTAATCATTTTCAGATCCATCTTTCAGGTATATTTTGGCTAGTTTATAATTTTCAAAATTCCTCAGGCAATTTAAATAGGCACTTTTTGTTTCCTTATCGAATGACTTTACTTTAGTTTCAATATTTTGAAAGTGATATTTTGCTTCGCTGTAATTTTTAAGATAATAATTAGATAATGCAAGTTGTTTACTTAAATAGTCAAAGTCTTTCTCACTTTCAGGAGAGGTTATTAATTTGTTATAAATTGAGATTGCTTCTTCCCAATAACCTCTTTGAAACTCTAAGTCGGCATACTTCATTTCTTTTTGAGCTTTTACTGAAGTAGAAGTCAAGAGAATTAGAACAATAAATATAATTTGATAAATAGCTTTTAACAGCATATAAATTAGTGGCGTTTAATTGTTAATTAGAAAGATTTTTTACTAATTCTTCTAAAAGTAGAACTCGTTTTTCTAATTTCTCTGCAGTTTTAATTTGGCTTTTTAACTGATCAATTTCTTGTTGTTGCTTTTCAATAATAATTTGTTGCTCTTGAGTCGCTTTTACTAAGGGGACAACAAACTCAGAATACTTTAATCCATAGTGATCTTTTTCATTTTTTGGAGTAACTACTCCGCTAAATTTATAGCCTGATTCACTAGCTGTTTTTTCTACTTCTTGAGCAATAAAACCGCTTTGTATTTCTTTTTCTTTTTTACTAATTGCCTCAATAGATAAACGAGACTCATTTTCTGGATCTTCAATTTCTAAAAATTGATTTAGTTTAACTAGGTCTAAATTATAAGTGACTGGTCTTAATTTTAAAATGAAATCTAACCCAATTACATCTTCAGATATGTTTTTTTTGAATCTTGCATCCGATAAATTAGTCCAAGCACTAAACCCTCCTATACTTGTAACAGCTGCGTCTCCTATTCTTATTTGGTTAGAAGCTGTTATCACACTATTATTACCCAAAGCTGTAGAATTTGAAAAGTTTGAGTTTGCAAAAAAGGCTCTTCTACCAACTGCGGTATTAAAGCTTCCTCCTACGTTGCTATTAAGAGCTTGAAACCCCATAGCGGTATTATTATTTCCTGTAGTGTTAAGTGGAAGCGAAAATTTACCCGTCGCTGTGTTATTGTTTCCTATAGTATTAGCCTCTAGTGCTTCTTTTCCTATGGCTACGTTACTTGTTCCTGTTGTCGTTAATTGAAGAGCAAGCGCTCCTACTGCAGTATTGTCATCTGCAGTTGTAGCAGTAAATAATGCGTTTCTTCCTAACCCGACATTATTACTTCCTGTAGTATTGTTTTGTAAAGAACCAACTCCAATTGCAGTGTTTTGAGCCCCAATTGTATTAAAAACTAGAGATGCAAAACCTACAGCTGTATTTTCGTTAGCTGTTGTATTAGAAAATAAAGCTCCTCTTCCAACAGCAGTATTAAAGCCTCCTGTTGTGTTGGTTTGTAAAGCTGCTCTTCCAACAGCAGTGTTATTACCTCCAGTTGTGTTAAAGAGTAGACTGGCTGCTCCTACAGCTGTGTTTTCAATTCCAGTAGTATTTGTTCCTAAAGCTGAACCTCCTACGGCTGTATTAAATGAACCTGTTGTGTTTGATGTTAATCCAAAAACTCCAATGGATGTATTGAAATCTGAAGTGTTTGAAGATAATGTTAAGTAACCTAAGCCTGTATTATAGTTCCCGACTGTATTAGAGGATAATGCTGAGTAACCTAATCCAGTATTATATGCTCCTGCTGTATTAGCAGATAAAGAAGAGGAACCAACAGCAGTATTGAACTCTCCTGTTGTATTAGCCTGTAATCCTCGGCTTCCTATAGCAGTGTTAAAATTTGTTGCGGTGGAAGCAGACAATGTTAAGTAACCTATAGCAGTATTAAATCCACCAGTTGTGTTAGAACGTAATGCTAATGTTCCTAAAGAAGAGTTGAAAGAACCAGTCGTATTGTTTTCCATAGCTTTGGCTCCTAATGCAACGTTTTGTGTGCCTGAAGTGTTTGAGAATAGTGCATAGTTACCTACTCCAACATTAAAATCTGCAGTAGTGTTAAAATGAAGAGCACTATCTCCTATAGCAGTATTGTGATAACCTGTTGTGTTTTGCTCTCCTGTTCCAGCTCCAACAAAAACATTCCTGTTGTCAGATAAATCATCATTTAAACCTGTTCCTTGTCCATGAAAAACAGATCCTCCAGTATTGAGAGTAGAAATCGTTCCATTTGTTTCTATTCTAACTTTTTCAACGTTATTAACTTTCAAACTTAATGGTTGATTATCTATAGTTCCTAAAAAATTTGTTCCCGCAGTAGTCCCCGTATTACCAGTTGTTCGCCAGTCATTATCGTTTATGGGGTGGGCTACTGTGATTGAAGTGCCGGCAGAGGTTGTATAAGTGATGCTGTCTGGAGTTGCTGAAACTGCAGTTAGATAATTATTGTTGTTTGCAAATCCATCTACCTGTGTTTCTGTCAATTGAGTGTCGTCGTCAGTAAATGTTCCACCTCCGTCACTTAATGTCACCGTGCTACCTGTCTTAGTAATTGTTTGTATTTCATTTGTAATGTCACTATCAGCATCATTTACGTTGTCTATAAGAGTTACGTTATTTCCATTGGTTATTGAAAGCGTATTACCAACAAGAGATAGAGTTTGACTGTCAGTTCCTCCTGAACCTGGAGAGACAAGTGGAGTCCATAGCGTGCCATTCCAATAGTAATACCCTTCGCTTACATCATTTGATCCTGTCGAAGTTGTTGCAGTATTGTATACTAAGAGACTAGTTTCAGGAGAGGTTACAGGTGCTGTAGAATTCGTAGCAGTTAATGCAATTCTTGGAATTAAAAGTCCTTTGTCTGTAGCTACTATGTCTAGCATTGCAGACTGATTAGGGTCGTTTCCAGAAGTATTTATAGCGACTCCTTCTTGAGAATAAATCAGGCCATTTATTATCGTGAACAAGGATAGGATGGATAACTTTAAAATGATATTCATAGATAGGTGGTTTAAAATCTTGGTGTACTAATTTTTATTAATTTTTTACTAGGTTTTAATTCATAGACAAACATAATTTCATGGCTTCCATTTTCATAGGCTCCTATTTCTGAGAATGAATGTTGGTATGCGTAAGAAAGTTTAAATTGCTCATAAAGTTTAAAACTTGCTATAAATACGATGTCGTTAGAACTTCTATAAGATGCTCCAAAGCCAATCTTACCATCTAAATAGAGCCACATAAGGTTTAGGTTGTAATTTAAAGAAGCTCCTTCTGCAATTCTTAACAAGGCCGATGTTACTAAGTCATTTTTATTGTTGAGTTTAAATTGATAACCAGTGTGGAATAAATAGTTGATTTTTTTGAGGTCAAACCCTGTTTCAACAGAGTAAGATGAGAGGTCATTATAAATGTTGTTGTATAAGAGGTTGCTTGTAGCAAAACCAAAGTAGAACCTATCTCTAAAATAATAAGAACCAAATTTAAAATTAGGAGCAGTTTTATTGACTGAAGTTTGATTTATAATTGGATCTGAGTTTTCTTTTAAAACTGTCAAGCTGTAATTGTCACTCAAAAAACGTAATGTGGGAGAAAGAG